>JAQIBQ010000454.1 GCA_027859005.1 Prolixibacteraceae bacterium
GAATTGATTCTTAATATGTTAAATTATATTTTGTGATCCTTATAATCTTGTATTGAAATACAAATATCATGAGCTATCCCTTTAATCAGTTTAAATTTTATTTTATTGTTATTAATTTGCTAGCAATTTTTTCGTTTACATTCGGAAATGCACATAAAGAGCTTGACAAAGAATTCATTCGAAGATCTGATGAACGTGAATTTGATTTACAAAATACAGAATTAATAGAGTCTATTAATGAAAATGTATTTGATTTCACTGAGACATATTCAAATATGAGTCTGGTGTTTCTTGAACATTTGCCAGTCGAGTTCTTTAAGGAGACAGAATATGCCCTTTGGTCACACGATGGTTCTCAAAATGAAAAGTCTCTATCATTTTCCATTTCTGAGCCTGAATTATTACTTGTTAACATTACCAACCTGCAAAACGCCACTTACCTTGGCGCTACCAATGGGGCAATCACAATTTCAACCATTACCGGCGGAGCGATTGGTGATAAAACAATAAACGTTAACGATGACCCAGACCGGCAATACACCTATGCCGGCAGTCCAATCTATATTTCAGGATTAGTCGCTGGTAATTATTTTTTATTGGCCTCCGATGTTAATGGGTGTAATTCAGATACACTCAAGTTCACCGTTGCTGAACCTCATACTTTTACCTTTACCGCATCAGTACTCAAAGAGGCAAATTGTTTTGGCAGTTCCGACGGACAGCTGCAGATAAACGAAATCCTCAATGCTTATAGCAGTAACTACACTTACAGTTTTGATTATTTAAGCTGGACTACCTTAAACGGAGATAACATTATCTCTAATCTGCAGGCCAACAATTATACATTGTGGTTGCAAGACGAGTCCGGTCATCTGTCTGAACAATACAGTTTCACCATTACCGAACCTGACCAACTGATTGTTAATACCACCAACCTGCAAGACGCCACTAGCCTTGGCGCTAAAGACGGTCAGATTACGATAGCTGAAATAACCGGAGGATTTGCCGGCAACAAGGAACTTACTTTGGATAGTTCTAAAACATACACCTTTACAGGTGCTTCAATAATTCTGGATAGTTTGTCAACAGGTGAACACTTCTTGAATGCAACCGATGCTTTGGGGTGTTCTTCCGGAACATTAACTTTTACTATTGCTGAACTTCAGACTTTGGGGTCATTGAAAAGTCAGATAATGAAAAGTGCAGTTTTAGCAATGGAAACTCAATCGATAAGTTTTGTTTTGGATAATATTACTCAAAGTTGTGATGATATTGGGAAAATAGTTATTTCCAATATTAACGGAAACACTGGCGACTGTGAATATGCTATTGTAAAATCTGGTACTGAAGATCAAGCTGAGATTGAAGGGGAAACTTATCCTGTTATTCGTATTGGGAATCAAAGTTGGTTAGGAAAGAATCTTCATTATGATGACGGTTCAGGTGGAGTAAGATCATACAATGACGATTCTTCAATTGGCGATGAATATGGATATTTGTACAATTGGGATGCAGCATTGCGAATGTCAGATGAAATTGACGGATGGCATCTTCCGACACAAGGAGAACTGGATCAGTTAGGCAGCATTATTAGCGCAGAAAAAGGGCCCTTCTCCATTGTAGTTGGAGATGATTGGATGGAAGTTGGCGGTATTTTGAAAGAAATTGGTTTTTCACATTGGAATTCTCCTAACCCGGCATCTGACGATTATGGCTTTAATATGTTGGGGACTGGCGGTATTAATTCAGCTTATGCAGTCTTAAAAAAAGCTGCAATTATTTGGTCGTCAACAGAAAATACCTCATCTAATGCATGGTCAAGGTTTTTTTACTATGCCGATAATAAATTTAGAGGGCATAGCGAAAATAAAACATCTTATGTAAGCGTGCGGTTGTTAAAAGATAATGATTATTCGTCGCAGGATTGGCAGCCATTAAATCAGGTAATTGATACAATTAAAATAAAAGAGCAAGGAAATTATTCTATTGTATTGAGAGATTTGAATGGAAATTTATCTGGTAATACTTCTTTTGAAATATTTTACCTGAAAAAACCTGCTATTGATACCACCAATCTGCAACACGTATCAAGAAACAATGGTGCCGATGGTTCAATAACCGTATCTACAAATGGAGGTGCAGAAGGGAATAAAACCATTCAGTTGACCGGCCCAGTAAATAAAACGGCGGATTATAGTGGTATTCCAATTGTTTTTAACAGCTTGGTAGCTGGCATTTACCAGTTACAGGCAACCGACAGTAATGAGTGTACTTCGGAAATACTTACTTTCGAAATTACCCAACCGGCTTGTGAAATAGACATTACAGTAACTCCTCCTCCTGCAATTTGCGAAGGAGAATCCATTAATCTCGCAGATTATGTGACTTTAACCGGAGTGAATATCGAGAATTTTACAATCTATTATTATAAAGATGCTTCCTTTTCCGAACTTGTAGATAATTCTCAAATGGTAGTTGACGAAAGTATTTATTACATTAAGGCGATAACCCCCGATGGCTGCGAGGATCAGGATCAAATAGAAGTTATCGTAAATCCATTACCCGAATTAACCATTGTGAACCCACCCCCTGTTTGTACAGGAGAAAGCATTAACCTAACTGCTTCATCAATTACCAATAATGCCGACTTAAGTGGTTTGACCATGACTTATTGGACTGATGCAGAAGCGAGCAGTGAATTAAGTAACCCTTCATCTGTAATTGCAGAAGGAAATTATTACATCAAAGCGACTAACAACACAACGAATTGTTCCGATATTTTTGCTGTTAACATATCATTCATCGAACTGCCTGTCTTGACTTTTGTTAACCCGGCTCCTGTTTGCTCAGGTGAAGTAATTGTTTTAACTGCTCCAAGTGCCAATCACTATTCCTGGAGCACTGGCGATACCACTCAAAGCATCACTGTAAGTCCAACCATTACTACAACTTACAGTCTAACAGTTATTGAAAATGGCTGTGAAAGTTTAGCCGATAGTGTTGAAATAACTGTGAATGAGCTGCCTTCTGTTGAAATAATGCAAAATAAACTGGCATGCGAAGGAGAAACAGTTGATTTAACAGACCCTGAAATTACAAACTATGCCGACACAACCGGATTAACTTTAAGTTATTGGAAAGGTCCGGAACCTTATGTTGAGTTAACCGATCCTACAGCAGTTTCAAATACTGATATTTATTATATAAAAATACTCAATGAAAATGGATGTTCTTCATTCGATTGGATATCAGTTCTGTTTAATCCAATACCTACGGCAAAAATCACAACAAGCGCAGATACGATAAATGTTGGCGACAATGTAGAACTAAGTTCCAATTTAGCCGATAGTTACGTTTGGAGTAATGGTGACACTTTACAAAGTATAACCATTAGCCCTGTATCGACTGAAACGTACAGCTTAACGGTTACCGAGAAAGGCTGCGAAAGTTTAGCCGATAGTGTGGAGATTTATGTTAATCTTTTACCTTGGGTTAACTCTGCCTATGTTTTGCCCATGACTATTTGTGGCTCGGGAAGTGTAACTTATTTTGCAACACCCAGCTCAGGAATTATAAATTGGTACGATACACCTTACGGTGGAATACCAATAATGCCTCCTTCCGAAATTAGTGAAACGACTACCCTGTATGCCGAAGCCGAGGATGAAGATGGACGCAAGTCGGCTGAACGTACTCCGGTTACAGCAATTGTAAATCCTCTGCCAATTGTTCCGGGAATACCTCTTGTTGAAAATAATTGCGGAAACTCAGATTTGATATTTAAAGGTTCACCCGAATCTGATGATATTTGCTGGTTTTGGCAACGATATGCTGTCAATACCGATACATCAAAGTTCAGTAATCCATACAATGTTACTCGGGCAGGTACTTATTATTTAAGAGCTTTAAATACCAGCACTAATTGTTGGAGTGAAAGTACTTCAAAAATAGTGACAATTAGAGAAAAGCCCGAAGTGCCCGAAATACCTGTTGTTATCGATTATTGTGGGATTTCGGTATTGAGCTACAGTGTATCACCACATGATGCATACAGGTTTTGGCAAACTTCATCAACAGGAACCGATTTTGATCAGCACGATAACCCTTATAATGTAAATAATTACGGTATATATTATTTAAGAGATTATAATAGTTATTCACGATGTTGGAGCGAAGCCAGTGATTCAGTTGTAGCCAATCCAAAAGAACCGGCAATTATTACAGGTGATAGCAAGGTGTGTTTAGGTACAGCAACTCAATTAAGCGGTTCTGGAATACCGGCAGCTATCGATCCTTGGATATCTTCTTCGCCCACAGTGGCCATTGTTGATTCAACAGGATTAGTTACCGGGGTATCTGAAGGCAATTGCGATATACATTATTCAACTAGCCGAGGCTGCCTTACTACCCTAACTTTAAGTGTACATGCTATTCCATCAACACCCGACATTCCTGATGTTGAAGACAGGTGTGGCTACTCCTTACTCAATTTAAATACACCGGCCGAAAATTATACCGGTTGGTACTGGCAAACCTCACCCACCGATACCGAATTCAATTATTCCGATACTGTTTTTGCTCCGGCCAATTATTATGTTAGGGGGTACAACGGAATTACTCAATGTTGGGGTAATGCAAGTGAAGCGGTAACGGCCACTCCAAAAATAATCCCAACCATTATCGAAGTTTTTACCGATTCACGTTGCGGACCTGGTATTGTTTATTTAAGTGCAACTTCAACAGGATTGATTAACTGGTATAAAGAAGAAGTTAATGGTGCTGGTTTATCGCTGCAAACTGGATTGAATTTTAGTCCATGTATTTCGTCCGATACTGTTTTTTATATCTCAGCATCATTAAATGGATGCCGTACACCCAAACGTGTACCTGTAGCTGCCACGGTAAGAGAAATTCCAAACCTAATCATTACACCGCCTCCTGTGGTTTGTGCTCCACCTTACAATTGCGATATAACAGCTCCATACATTACTGCTGGAAGTACGCTTGATTTGGTATTCACTTATTGGCTTGATGCTGACACTATCAATTCATTAATTAATCCTTATTCTGCATTGCCAGGTATGTATTACATTAAAGGAATCGATCCTCATACTATAATTGATGATGAACCATCTACAGGATGTTATACCATAAAACCAATTATTTGGTAACAAAAATTAAAAAAAACCGATAAAAATATAAGAATATGAAAAATGCATTAAAAATAGTTCTGCTTATTACTACAATAAGCTGCACAGCTTTTCAGTTAAAAGCCCAAAATGTTGAGGTTACCGATACCGATGTTTATATAAGAAGTGCTGGAACACTTTCAACCTTAAGGTTAACCCAAACAGGATCAATGATTTTTTCATTATCAAGAAACTCACCTTCCTATAATGCATTTCGAATAGATGTTCCAAGGAGTAATTCGAAAGCACTTATTGTAAGTAAACAATGGAACGATGAGTATACGGAAGGATTTATTGTTTTCGGTGATGGCACTGCAAAAACTAGAGGTATTGTTGTTGAATCAGACTCTACCCTTAAAGAGGATATTGAAGAAATAGATTCACAAGTTGAAAAGGTGAAAAAATTGAAAAGTGTAAACTATAAATGGAAAACCAACAATGGAAACGATAAAAGTGCAAAAGGAAATAATAAAACCTATGGTTTATTGGCACAGGATTTGGAAAAGATATATCCAGATATGGTAATGACCAACGATTCAGGAGTTAAAGCAATATATTACATGGAGCTAATTCCTGTACTTATTCAAGTTACTCAGGAACAACAAGCCATAATTGAACAACAGGCTGAACGTTTAAACGATTTTGAAAAACGTTTAAGTAAGTTGGAAAATCGAAATAATAAATTCTAAACTAAGCTATAATGAAACGATATAATATAATATTACTACTGCTTATCTTTTGTTCTGTAAATCTAGTAGCCCAGGATTTTATTGAGCTCGATGGCAAAAAAATACCCTTAAAAGAGCTAAATCCCAATTC
>JAQIBQ010000476.1 GCA_027859005.1 Prolixibacteraceae bacterium
GAAATCAGGCTTTATGAAATCTTGAAAATATACGCCCAAAAAGAAGTTGAGTAGTTACAAAAAATATCTTAGGTATTTGAAACTAAATAAATATCACTATGTTTGTATCCTATAATACAAGTAGGATAAATAACAAGACAAAGAAAAGCAAATGAAACAATCATTTTTCCATAGCGCCATGTGTATGTGTTGCTGTATGTTGTTCCAACATGTGGAGGATGATGCTATGCTTTGTTTGCGATAAACAAAAAGTAAATATTACAATCATACAGCCCTTCACAAATTTGTGAAGGGCTTTTTTTTTACCATAAAACCAGTATTACTATGTCAGATTTAACATTCAAAATCGAAGGAGAGGCTCAAACAGCCGCCCGTTTTTCAGCCAATGCACGTCAATTCAAATTGGTCATTGATGAACCGCCAGCATTGGGCGGTGATGACCTGGGAGCAAACCCGGTAGAATACCTGTTAGCCAGTTACGCAGGTTGCGTGAATGTAGTGGCACATCTTACGGCTCGTGAATTGGGAATTGAGTTGGAGAAATTGAAAATTGAAATTAAAGGCAATATCAATCCTGCCCGTTTATTTGGGAAATCGGATAACGAACGTGCCGGATTCAAAAACATTGATGTGGCATTTTCGCCCACAACAAACGCATCAACCGAGCAGATTGAGAACTGGATTTCGGCCATTAAAAACCGTTGCCCCATTAACGACAATCTGGCAAATCCAACTCCCTTATCATTCAATTTCGTACAAGAATTAGAAACCGTTTAAACAAAGAGTCATGTCAAAAATATTCAACAACATTAGCGAAACCATTGGAAAAACTCCTTTGGTTCGCTTAAACAAAATCAACAACAGTAAAGCTACCATACTGGTAAAATTAGAAGCTTTCAATCCTGGAGGTTCTGTGAAAGATCGCATTGCCAAAGCAATGATCGAAACTGCCGAACAAAATGGTTTGCTAAGCCCGGGAACGGTAATCATTGAACCTACCAGTGGAAATACAGGAATTGGACTCGCTCTAGTTAGCGCAGCCAAAGGGTACAAGCTCATCCTTACCATGCCCGAAAGCATGAGTGTAGAGCGCCGAAAAATATTACAAGCATATGGTGCTGAATTGGTTTTAACACCAGCCGCTGGAGGAATGAAAGCTGCGATTGCTAAAGCCGAAGAATTGGCAATAGAACATCCCAGGCATTTTATTCCTCAGCAATTTCAGAACAAGGCCAATCCACAAGCTCACCGAGAAACAACTGCCCGGGAAATCTGGGAAGATACAGATGGAACTGTCGATATTTTCGTTTCTGGTGTTGGCACAGGAGGTACAATAACCGGTGTAAGTGAAGTTTTAAAGAGTAAAAAACCGGAAATTAAAGCCTATGCTGTTGAACCTGTAGGCTCTCCTATTTTATCAGGCGGAAATCCCGGACCACATAAAATTCAAGGTATTGGTGCAGGCTTTATTCCTGAAATTTTGAACACCAGTATTTATGATGGGGTAATAAAAATTGATGAAACAACAGCAGTGAAGGCAGCGCATGAGTTAGCTTTTTCAGAAGGGATTTTTGTAGGAATATCATCGGGGGCTGCACTGGCAGCTGCTTTACGCTTAGCTCAAAAAACTGAAAATGATGGCAAAACAATAGTTGTGCTTTTACCCGATACAGGTGAACGTTATTTCAGTACAATCCTTTTCGACCAATAAGCAACGAAAAATTAGCAAGGTTTATAGTAGTTCTAATCATTAAATAGAGGTATTATTTGCTCAACGCAAAATCGTATAGTTTAGTGTATGGAAATGCAGCATATGTGAAAAGACCATCGAAAAAGCTGCTAACGCAGTTGAAGGGGTTATATCTGCTGAATGGGATAAAGAAAACAAAAAAATTATTGTTGAACTCGACTCAACAAAAACCAACGTACACAAAGTACACATGGCCATAGCAGCCGTTGGTTACGATACTGAGATGCACAAGGCAAAAGATGAGGTTTATAATAAATTGCCAGAGTGCTGTAAATACGATCGTTCTGTTGATTTAGGCGAAAAGAAAATGGATAAGAAATAAATGGAAAGTTTCAAAGGTCACCACATGCATTAGAATATATAAAAGCCTGCTTCAATTTTGCAACCAAACAAAAAGACATTGCTTTTGCTCAAGTCGATGACTGGGTGAGTGAATTTTATGCAGTAACTAAGATTGCACTAGCGGATAAGCCTCAACTACTAGAGTCATTAGGTAAAATTGTATTGAGTTAAGTATACGAAACGAATCAAATTGCCAGCCCTATTTGTAAACACATTGGCAAGCCGCGGCAAAGCCAGCCCTATTTAGCCCTATCGGGCTAATGGGGTTGACAAACGCACAAAATAAATTCTTCCTTCGTAACAAACAGACATGTTAAATAGACAATAAATTGAGCAAAATGATTAATATTGAGAGACAAAAACTCAACACCCAGTTGCTGGCACTTTGCATATTCCATAGGGGTTTCAGTGGTATACAAGCTGTCAATTTCCTCACAATTTTAGTGCGTATCATGACAGAGAATCACACGCAAATCCCTACAGTACTTGCAATTTACAGTTATGGTCAAAAAGATAATATCGGAATTGACTAGTTCAATTATTTCTTTCCGGAATGAAGCTGTAAAACAAACACTATTGATTTGGAAGCCACAAGCTGAAAGAATAATTTGAGATATTGACATCTTTGGGGAATGCTTACAATCAGATGGATATGATCCTTTTGAATGTTCATCTCAACCAAATCACAAGATTTCCATTCAAGCAACATGGGAATATCCGATGACAACAAATCCTTGACTATACCTTCTAGTACGCAGTATCTATACTTAGGTGTACAAACCATATGATAAGTACACCTAAGATGACATGACTTAGTTTCTTGAAATTACTTATGTCACTAAATTAAAAATTTTAATGCAAAGCAGTTTAAACATGACCACCCCCAAGGGTGGTGGTTTTAATGATTATAATAAAACTATATTATTTATTTTCAACGTACTTATCAATTTCGAATTTCCACCAATCTTATTACTGCAAATTCGTATAGTATAAAACAATTTTTTATTCACTAATAATTTTTATTTCAGCCCCAATAATGTCATCTGATTTAGCTTTCAAAATAATCTCACCAGGTTCATTAGTACATTGCACTAGAACCTGAGCCAACCCGTTAAACGTTTTTCGTTTCCACGATTGGGCTGGTTCAACTATTTGAACAAGTCCTGGATCGGTATTGGGTTCGTCCCATTGATTCCGCATCCTAAATCGCTTCCCAGTAACGACATATGTATTTTTTCCTGATTTTAAGATAGAATGATTCAATTGAAAAGATTGATTTAAATCGTTTCGTTTTATGTTTTCAGCAATTAAATTTCCATTTACATAAATGTTCTGATTTTCAACAATACTTTTGGTAAATAGGTTTACGGTCATGTTTTCCTTCACAATTGGCAATTCAAAATTTCCTCTAACAACAAGCAAGGTGTCTTCGTAAAGATCCCATGGTTTGTTTTGGTCATCAAAGGCCTTTTTCCATGAAGCATCGTCTATTTCACTAGCTACCTCTGGTCGGTTTACTAGTGTTTCAACTGAAAGTTCTCTAAGTCCTTTAATTGGGTAAGTGGATATTGATTCTATATACTTATCCGATTCGTGACTTGATGGATTTCCGTTTCCTACACCTATTATTTTTCCAGGGCCTTCAATCTCAAAAGACAAATCAACATTGGCCGTGGGCACCATTCTGTTTTTGCTATCATTAACCTGTATGGTAACTATGGAAACATCTTGATTGTTGGCATCGGTAATGGTTTTATCTGCACTCACATTAAGTGAGTATGCTTCTTCGCTAGTTTCTAAGTTGTAGGCAATGGCTTTTTCACCATTAATAAATCCATCTGCTATTAATTTCCCAGGTTCATAATTTACGGTCCATTCAAGGTGTCCATTTAGGGGCATGTCTTTTTTTCCAAGACTTTTTTTATTCAGGAATAATTCAACCTGATCGCAATTGCTGTAAACGGTTACTGTTTTTTCTTTACCAACATCCTCAGCCCAGTTCCAATGAGGCCACATGTACATTACAGGCTCATTCTGCCACCACGATTGTAGGTAGTAATAAGTGTCTTTTGGGAATCCGCACAAGTCGAAAATGCCAAACTGAGAGCTAACTGCTGGCCATGCAAAAGGAGTGGGTTCTCCACGGTAATCAAATCCTGTCCAATAAAACAAGCCAGAAAGAAATTCTCTGTCGTTATAAAAATTCCATCCAAATTCTGTTCCTGGTTCTGTTGGATCTGTATTGTCT
>JAQIBQ010000517.1 GCA_027859005.1 Prolixibacteraceae bacterium
ATATATATTAACGTCACTATCATCATTATAAAGTTGAATCTCAGTATCATTTGAAATCGGGAATATCGAACCTCCAATTTTAATGGAAAAAAAATAATTTTGTAACCATTTATATTTCTTTATTTTAAAGTTGACTCCAAGTGATGCTTCAATATCATCATCTTGATATAAATCATATTTCATAAGGTCTCCTCTTTCACTTATTATTTTAAGATATCCTGCACTAAAACAATAAGAAAAGTTCGAGCTATTGTTCGGGTAATAATATAATGTAACAGGAATTTCAATGTAATTCAGGGATTTGCCGTTACAATCATTTGCAAACAGTATCGGAATTTCAGGGAAATAGGTTGGGCAATATGCAGTACCTTTTTCAGTGTAAAATAATCCAAGCTCAAGTTTATGCTTTTCTGAAATATAGTGGTTAACAAAAATCCCGATTCTAGGTTGAGTAGTTTTCCCGTAGTTAATATTATCAAAAAAAAGTTGATAATTCTGGTAATAAGGCTGAATAGTTGTGAATGATAATCCAGCCTCAATTCCGCCTTGAAAAGAATTCATTTTGTTTTGAGAATTTCCTTTTAAAAAAAAGGACACAAGTAATATTATAATTATTGGTTTCATTTAATAAATTAATTCTACTATAAGAAAATATTCGAGTACAAGTACATTGTTTAAAAAATTGCTAGTAATGATTATTTATTAATATTACCGTTTCTAAAATATCAACTGATTAAAGGATTAAAATTATACTGACACTTAAAAAAAAACTAATTTAACAAAATTCAAGGCCGGCACCTAACATTTTATAAATTTAACTGTGGTTTCTGTGCAAACTTTCAACATTCAAACTCGCACCAGTTTTGTGCGTATGCGCACAGAGAAACAGCCCATACTCCACAGTGTAAACTTATAATTTTCCGTTAGCAACAAGGTCAAATCAAAAAAATACTTGAGGCATTTCACTCAAAATAAACAGACAAAAAAAGTGATTTACTCTTTTAATATAAGACACTACAAATTAGATAGAATTTATTTTCCCCTCCCGCTTTTGCCCTGATGGGCAATTGAAATTTAGAAAGCATTCCAATTCAACAGCCAATGCATAAACAGCACATTTGTAAGCTCCCTCAAACAGCCCGACGCTTCGCTTACAAAAGAGCTGTTTTCTGCCAACCCGCCACTTAAAAAGTAAAAGTAGGATCAATAAACAACGAGGTATAAATGTTAAAGAGTGTTAATAGGTGTTAAACAATAATTTAATATGGTAACCTTTTGCACCTTTTGAGAATTAAGTGATAAAAATGGTTCTATAATAAAGAAAACGAGTATGGTAACAAACCTAAACCCCAAACAAACTCTCAAATATGAAAACCCTGAATTTCCATATCAAATAATTATACCAAGTCATAATATAAAAAATTAAAAAAGGCAACACCACGAAGGTGCTGCATAAATTTACTAATCATGAACCTTGAGTTAGTGGCTCATTGGTTCACAAAACCAAACAAAGTTATGAAAAAGAATGTATTAAAAATCATGTTCGTACTTGCTGTCGTTTTTTGTTCAACAGTACAACTTAAAGCGCAAGAAATTGAAGTTACCAACAGCGAAATCTTTATGCGAAGTGAGAACAACTATGGAGTACTAAAATTCTACAACCATGGAGAGTTACTTTTAAACAAAAACGCAAGTACTTCGAACAAGGCCTTTACCATTAATGTTGCCAGTTCAAGCGATGTAGCTTTTAGGGTAATTCAAAACTGGGGCTCTAACATTTTTGAAGTGAATGGTAATGGAACCGCCAAAGTAAATGGAGTTGCTGTAACATCCGATTCAACCGCCAAAGAGGATATTCAGGTTTTAGATTCACAGCTTGAAAATCTGAAAAAGCTAAAAAGTGTAAGCTATAAATGGAAAAACAAGGAAGAGAAGGGTGAAAAGAAAAGCTATGGCTTATTGGCACAGGATCTAGCCAAGATTTATCCTGATATGATTTACTATGGAGAAATGGGAGAAATGGGTGTGTACTACATGGAGTTAATTCCTGTTCTTTTACAAGTAACTCAGGAGCAGCAAGCCATAATTGAAGAACAAGCAGAGCAATTGCAAGACATAGAAAAGCGATTGGCAAAACTGGAAAAGAAAGATAAGTAACAGTAAAAATGATTAATTATGAAAAGAATTATAACATTTTTGCTGTTCATTGCCATGGTTATGAACATGTTTGGGCAAGCCAACGATGCTGCCAATCTGGAGAAATATTGGTATTACCGCCAACGCTTAAAGGATAACTTTTTGTTTTTATCTAATACTAATGAAGCAGGTTCGAATATACCGGTAGACCGAATAGTACCGAATGTTCAGTATGTAAATGGTAATGTTGAAGTTGCAGAAATACAGGAAATTGAATGGGACGATTGCAATGGAGCTTTGCCTTATTACATAATGCTCTTAGCTACGGAATATAAGCTACTTAAGAAATATGCATATGCTATTCCGGCAAACACCACTGCAGCAGCACAAACACTAAGTGAGTTAAATAATGCCATAAAAGCATTGAAAAGGCTAGATTTAGAAGTAGATGGTGTTATAAATGGTGTTTACAGACGTACAGACATAAAATATTTGGAAAGGAATGACCTAAATAGAAGCTCAAGTGTTTTAGGAGAACATTTCGATTTGGTAGATTATTTTGATAATATTTCGGGAACTGAACAATTAATAAAATACGATTTTGCTGAAAAATTTACGAATAATCAAGATTTGGAAGATAAATATCTTCCTGAAGTTTGGCCTACAAAATTATCATTGAATGAAGGTTATGACAAGTACAATAGTTTCGATAATATTACAAAATTTATTGAGGCAGAAGCTATAGTATACGAACTTTTGGATGGTGAAGGATACGAAGCTTTTCAGCTTCGTAATGCCTTGCATAACTTGGTAAAGCCGATGATTGAAAATATGTACCATCCTAACGAACCACGTAAATTGTTCGATAGAAATGCAATTGGAGATTGGTCTGGATTTATGCGTAGAACCTGGTACCTTGAAGATCCAGATCTAACTCCTAGTTTTTTACCAAAAAATCTTATTCCTATTGATTGTGGAGGAGGAGCTGATCCTTACACCTATTTAACAAGTTATGGGTTTGCTAAATCGGCTAAGCGATTCAATTTAGATTATGATGGTACTGATTTTTCAGCCTATTTTTTTAAACGCGCTATGAACGCTGATCTAAAATTTGTAGAACTACAGTATTACGAGGTTAGTTATGCTTGCGATAATCAGAAAGACACTATTGTTTATGTTGTAGGCGAGGATGGAAGCCGTTTATCTCCGAATCCCTCTTATCGATTTTTTTGTGGCAGCAGAACTGAAAAATATCTTCACAAAGAGGAAATTATTGATTTTTTAAAACCACCCAGTATGTGGATGTTAAGATCGTTAGTCGCCACCAACGATATTTCAGGTTCTTATATTGGACTTCCTCTTCACCAAAACCAAAGACCCTATTATTTTCTTAAAAACGCGGGGAATAATTATTCCAAGGAATTGGAGCAATACCCATTAATATGGAGTATCTTGAATACCAAAAAATTTATCTCAAATTATGACAGATATAATATCGGTAGTTTATTAAATATCGCTCCAGCATGTGGTCCGTATAATATAATGTATGAAGATGACTATGGAACCAGAAAATTTGAATATAAGGTATATGAATGGTCGTGTCCTAATCGGTTTATCTGGCCTGAATTAAATGGAATAGAGGGAACCACTGACACTGGTTGGAAAAGGTCGGGCTATTTTAATGGCATCGATTATATGGTTTTGCATAATTTGTATTGGTTAACAAAAATTGACCAGGATGAATTTACAACATCATACGATGATTATGAGGTACTAGACGATTATACTAATGTTTCTTCAGAGTCAGCGAGTGTAATTGCTCGGTACTCTGTAACAATGTCTTCCGGATTTAAAGTTACCATTAGTGGAGACTATAAGTATTTGGTAACTACAAACCCTGATATGCGTACAGGTTATGATCAGGATGTCCCATTCGAAGTAATTAATGTTGAAAATTATGAAACAACTTGTGAGTGTGACCCTATTTACAAAGAAGAAGATGTATTTGAAACTATAGAAAAGTCAGCATTTGTGACGCCTACTTCATCAGAAAAATCAATTGATGAATTGATTCTGGATGTATTTCCTAATCCTTCAGAAGGTAATCTTACCGTAACATGTAATGAAAATCTAGATAATATAATGGTTTTAGATGCTACCGGTAATATCAAGCTTGAATTTGGTAACTTAGATGCAGAAAAACATACTTTTACAATTGAACATTTAGCCGATGGGCTTTATATAATCAAAGCAAGAACATATAATGGCTATGAAAAAGTTGA
>JAQIBQ010000532.1 GCA_027859005.1 Prolixibacteraceae bacterium
CAATAAACCCTAATTCTCAAAAAGAAAAGAAGCCATTACGAGCTTCTTTAAAGTCGTGACTCAGCTGGGGTTCGAACCCAGGACCCCATCCTTAAAAGGGATGTGCTCTACCAACTGAGCTACTGAGTCAATGCCTGTTTTCCTTTAAGGCGCTGCAAAAATAAGTGAAATTTTTATCGCTCCAAATATTTAGAGATAATTTTTTCTAAAAAAAAACACAATATTCAATAAGCAATTAGGTTTGAACACCTTAATCATTAATAATATTTTTTAAAATATTTATTCTTTTAACAATAAGCTATTACACATTGAAAGAATCTTCTTTCTTTGCATTATTAGAAGCAAAAAACATGGATGAAATTATTAATGGCTTACTATTATTTGGCGCGGGTGCTGTAGCCAGTTTTATAAATATGATGGCTGGAGGAGGCTCTATGTTAACCATTGGAACAATGATTTTATTAGGTGTTGAACCTATTGTTGCAAATGGTACAAATAGAATTGGTGTTTTAGTTGGAACTGGTTCGGGAGCATTAACCTATAAGGCTGAAAAATTTACCGATTTAAGAACAAGTTTAATTTTAGGAGCAAGTGCGATACCAGGAGCGATTATAGGATCGATTTATTCCGTTCAAATTAGCAACCATCTTTTTCAACGTTTATTAGCTGTGGTTATGATTTTCATTTTAGCCACCATGTTTATTCCGAACAAGAAAAAAGAAGCGGCAAGTAAAAAATTAAAAAACAGCTGGCTTATTTACCCCGCAATGGTTCTTGTTGGTTTATATGGGGGATTTATTCAAGTAGGCGTTGGCTTTATTATAATGGCCTTTTTACGCCATTTAATGGCATACGATCTACTACGCGTTAATATGCATAAAGTATTTATTGTAGTCATCTATACTGTTCCTGTACTTATTATTTTCGGAATTAGTGGAAAGATTAATTGGTACTATGCCATCATTTTGTCGTTAGGGAATGCAATAGGCTCCTATATATCCGTTAAAATAGCTCTAAAGAAAGGAGAGAAAGTTGTAAAAGTAGTTTTAGTTATTGCAATTGTTTTAATGGCAATTCGTTTCTTAACTACATAATTGGATGCAAATAAACAATAACAATAGCCATCTACCATATGTTATTCAAGACTATTTCTATTTAGTCCCAATTATATTTATCAATA
This sequence comes from Prolixibacteraceae bacterium, assembly GCA_027859005.1. Lineage (GTDB taxonomy): Bacteria > Bacteroidota > Bacteroidia > Bacteroidales > Prolixibacteraceae > Roseimarinus. The sequence goes on from JAQIBQ010000532.1 coordinate 1,181, forward strand.
TTATGAATTCAATTTCAGATCATGGCCGATAAAACGGTCCTGATCTTCTGAAAAAACAATAATCGACCATATTTTTTCTCTACATTCACTATCCACTGGGTTAAAAGCCAGTGCTATTCAGATTATTTCAGTCGAAAAAGGCTTCAACGTTTAATGGGACTGAAACGAATATTTTAATTCTTGATACCTGTGTGTCTGACACATAATAAAAATACAATATACTTAAACTTCATTTTTCGCAACTGGTTCGTTCGGATATTGAATTCTTAGATGATAAATATTCTTAAGCTTCTCTAAAAATATAGCTTTAATGTCTTTAATGTCTTTGAATGTAATTGGAGCTTCATCTAATTCATGATTCTGAACTTTTGAATTTATAATATGATTAATCATCGACTTTATTGATTCTTCATTCTTCTCAAGTAAGCTTCGTGTTCCTGCTTCAACTCCATCGGCTAGCATAACAATTGCAGTTTCGCGAGTAGTTGGATTTGGACCTGGATATGTGAACTGTTCTTCTGTTATTTCAATATCAGGATTTTCTTCCTTGTATTTCAAATAAAAATACTTGGCCATACTCCGGCCGTGGTGCATTTTAATAAAATCGATAATCGATTCGGGTATATTATGCTTTCGTGCAAGCACAACCCCATCGTTTACATGACTAATAATGCGTTCGGCACTTTTTATTTTCGAAAGTTTATCGTGTGGATTTTTCCCTCCCAATTGATTTTCGATAAAGTATTGAGAGCTCTTGATTTTACCTACATCATGATAAAGTGCACCTGTACGAACAAGCATAGGATTACCACCTGTACGAACAACAACTTCCTCGGCCAAATTAGCAACTTGCATCGAATGCTGAAACGTTCCTGGAGCAAGCTCAGCCAACTCACGCAACAGCGGATGATTTGTGTCCGAAAGTTCCATTAAAGTAACATCGGAAATAAAACCAAATATTTTCTCAAACACATATATTAAAGGATAGGCTAATAGTAACAACAAACCATTTACTGCAAACCATTTTAAATCGCCCCAATTAATACCTTCTAAACTTCCCTCTTTAATTAAACCAAAGCTAACAAACAATACAAAATACACTAGAACAATTAATAGAGAAGTAATTACTAAGTGACCTCTGCGATGTAATTTGCTTAAACTAATTACAGCTACAGTTCCTGCAATTGTTTGAATAAAAAGAAACTCGAAGCTATTTGGGGCCATAAATCCAATTAACAACATGGTTATTAAATGAATATAGATAGCCATTCGGGCCCCTATAAACGTTCTTATTATGATTGGTAAAATACAAACAGGTAAAATATAAAGATTAAGAAAATCGTTATCGTATATTAATCGTGCCAACACAAAAATGGTTAATACGGTTGTTATGATAAGAGAGAAATTTCGTTTCTTCCAAAATAACTTTCTATTAAAACTCTGAAGGTACAAAACCAGCATAGTTAAAAGAGTAGCTATTAAAAGCATTTGCCCAACAATTATTGCCGAAATCCAACCACCGTAGGCTCTATTCTGATTATAGGCCTGTTTCAACGATTCAAGTATTAGATAATTATCATTTGAAACTAAATCACCTTGAGAAATTATTCGAACTCCAGATTGGACAACTCCTCTTGTAGTAGATATTGTTTTAAGTAAATTATCAATTTGCTCTGCATTTACTTCATCATCGTAGCTAACATTTGGAGCCAAATATTGGCTAAAATCAATGAACTGTTGTAATCCTAACAACACAGTATCACTTTGAGCTAGCACTTTAAGATTCAAATTAATTTGTAAATAAGCATTTTTTAAAGAATAAATTTGTGCAGGCAATACTTTGGTTGAAATATTGTTTTCGATTAAATTCAACTCCTGTTTTTCATCTAATGCTTTATAGCTTTCTATTTCATTCTCAATTATTCCTTCTTGGTACAATGAATCAAAAAGCAGTAATAATTGGCTGGCAATACCATTTTGAATTACTGAATCGGTATGATAAGAGTATAACAAAAAAGCATTTTCAATTCCTTCCCTTAAATCATCTAGTTGTTTTGCTTGCACACTTGTATCAACAGAAAAATATGGAATATACTCTTTTAGTAAGGTATCTTTCTCTGCCTGATACTCTTCAACCGGTTTAAGAATTGGGAAATCAAATGGTGCAAGTAAATTTTCATGTGCCCATGGTTTTCCCTTTTGGAATTCATACTTAAAGGTTCCTTGTTTAGGGTACAAGACATAGATTAAAGCAAATGCTAAAATCAGGAAAATTGCATAATAAAATTTCCTATACAAACTAAGGAATTTATTCTCTTTATTGCCCATAACATTTGTTTTTAATAGGTTTTGCAACGAAATCTAAAAATAGAAAATTATTTCCCATTATGCTTCATCGCCTGAAGAATATTGTATATTTGAAACGTTAACCTTAAAGAACTGCATTAATTTTTAGCATGTACGGAATTTCAAATTTAAGTTCCATTCCTGTTCGCACAGAACCAACTGAAAAAAAAGAAATGTGTACTCAAGTATTACTTGGCGAACATTTCGAAATTATTGAAGAGGAGGAGAAATGGTGCAAAATAAAATTGCATCACGATAAATATGAAGGTTGGATTGATAAAAAAATGGTGACTATTTTATCGGCTCAAGAGTACGATTTTCTTTCTGAAAATAAGCAAGCTGTTTCTACCGATATATTTAACATTGTACAACAAGTAGATCATTACCGAAATTTCCTGATTGTTTCAGGCAGTACACTGCCCTACTTCAACACAAAAGGAGGTACGTTTAAAATTGCCGGTACAACCTACAAACTTCAAGGCAATTCAGTTCAGCAAGCTAGCAAAAACGACACTCGTAGTAGAATTATAGCTGCAGCATTAAACTATTTCAACTCTCCATATTTATGGGGTTGAAGAACGCCTTTGGGTATTGACTGTTCGGGACTAACGCAAATTGTATATAAAATTGCTGGAATAAATATTCCCCGCGATGCATCTCAACAGGCTCAAATTGGCAATCATTTTTCTTTTGTTGAAGAAGCACTTCCTGGCGATTTGGCTTTTTTCGACAATAACAATGGCGACATTACTCATGTGGGAATTATTTGGGAAAAGAACAAGATTATTCATTCATCGGGACAAGTGCGCATCGATAATATTGACCATGCAGGAATTTATAATATCGAAACGAAACGTTATACGCACAAACTAAGGATAATGAAAAATATTATTGAAGAATAAAATGTATGCCTTACTCATATAAATACCCACGTCCAGCAGTAACAACCGATGCTCTAATTTACTCAAAACACAATAATTGTATTTCAATTTTATTAATTCAACGTGGCATAAATCCGTTCAAAGGAGAATGGGCCTTACCAGGTGGTTTTGTAAATATAGATGAGGATTTGTCAGATGCTAGTTCTCGTGAATTAAGAGAAGAAACGGGTATTAATGTTTCTACATTGAAACAATTTAAAACCTATGGAACAGTAAATCGAGACCCTCGAGGCAGAACAATAAGCGTTTGTTTTTATGCTAAACTCACCTCACAAATTGAACCCCAAAGCGGAGACGATGCAGCCCAAGCAAAATGGTTTAACGTTAACCATTTGCCAAAACTAGCTTTCGACCATCAACAAATTATTCTCGAATTTATAGCTGAAAAGTTGACAACTACTTAGTCAATTTTACGTTTGACAAACCAAAAATCGTGAAACGAAAAAGCTACCGTCATTTTAGTATACCTTTCACGCAACATTCCCAACTGAGTTGTTCCTCGTTGCCCTGCTTCTAGCGATACATTTATTGTACTTCTTGATTTTTTAATAGGGAATCCCATGCCTAAAGTTAAGCGCATATCATCAATAGCTTTACCTTTCATCGTAAAATATCCAGTATCATAACGGTAACCAACACGATACGAACAGCGATCGAAATATTTGAGTGATGCTTGTGGCAAACGCTCAATACCAAATGAGTAAATAGATTGATCTATATAATTGCGAGTATTATTATTACTCCATGCAGAATTCTCATAATCAACAGCTAAAAGAACTTGACCTTTCCAAGTAAAACTACCACCTACACCATAATTCATTGGTATTTTAATAGGATCGGTGCTTGTTTCTTTAGAATATACCTGAACAACACTTGAAGAACTATAGCTTTGATCAATAGTAGTAGTGGATTCACCATAAAAACTTTGAGCGGGACTGAAAACACCTCCCAAAGTAATATTGGTTCCTTTATCTCCTAAATTGGCTGTATATTGAAAAGCTCCTTTGTAAGAAATACCCCTGTAGCGTGTATTTGTAAGACTATAGGTTGGGTTCCCTTGTTCAACCATTGCTGTTGTTTTTCTTTGCTCGCTATAAGGGCCATAGTAGTAAGCAATGTCACCACCTAATGAAAGATTCTTCGATAATTTTAACCCCAATGCATAAAAGAGCTTACTAATACCTCCAGTTCCTTTCCAATCGGTAACAACCGTACTTAATTCTCCTTCAACTGTTTTATAGGTTCTGAAATTATATCCAATGTCACTAAATGGCATGAGTCCATAACTCCCCATTAGCCAAGGAGTATAACGGTGCCCCAACATGATATGTGTAATGTTGCCATCCCAAAAATTTTGGTTCACCTCTAACGATGAGTTTTGAGTAAATTTTCCGAACACTCCCAATTCAAATAATGTTGAAAGAGTATCGATTGAAGTTAATGACGCCGGGTTTTTAATATTTAGGAGACTTGATTCTCGCAAACCATAACCGACCCCACCAAGTCCTAAACTTCTACCATAGGCAACATTTGATAAATCGCCAGCACCAAATTTCGAATAAGGAGATGATGTGTTATTTTGTGAAAATGAAACCAAAGGCAACACCATTAACAAAAGAAAAAATATACGGTAAATATTATTGTGTGAATTCATCCTTGTTCTTGAAATTTAGTAGTTAGTTAGATAAACTTTTAGCTTCATTTTATGATCGGTATTCATACTATTACCAATAACCAATGGCCTTAAATCGGGATATTTTGAATTAAAAGGCATTACCATCATTAATGAATACAAAGGATCAGCAATCGATTCATATTCAGTTTTAACATAATTGGTAATGTCGTATGTAAAATTGGTTTTGCTTTGAAATTCTTTATTAAAATTTAATACTCCATAAGCATTTTCTTCGGTACCTGTTGAATATAACATATCGTAATACCTATTCCGATCATCAACCAACGACATTTGCAAAACCGAAGGCAAATCTTCTTCTTCGGTATAAGTACCTTTAACAGGTTCCATATATAGTTCCGCTTTAATAATAGAACCAATACCAAAATCTACCAAATGATCAATCGTTGGAATTTCAATTCGTGTTCTTAACATAGATCCTGCTTGAATGAAACTAACATTATCGGTAGCAGTACTTGCAAGCTTTGCTTCACCAGTTTCAACTTCTGATAAAACAGACTCACTGTAATCATTAAAAATATAATTGAATGCTCTGTAGTTCAAAAACTCTGAAGTAGATGAAGCTGATATCGATTCAAATTTTTCAATTGGAAAATCAAGATATAAATCATCCGTCGTGGTAATATCGTGGTAATAGACGCGTATACGAGGAGCACTGCTAGAGTCAGGTGTTGCTTCGAAACCAGCAATAAATGACTGATTACTTTCAGCTGGTCGAATAACAATTCCTTTAAAATATTCTTCAAACAAATCAACGTCGAACAACAATTCGGATTCATCGTAAACCATATTGTATAGTTCTTCACCAAAATTATCGGCTAATTTTATTTGAATTTCTTTTTCATCGGTTGAATAATCGACGGAAAAAGTAGCAAATGGAGTTGTTTCGGCTTCAAACTGTGTTGTATTATAAATGTAGTAATTTGATTCATCAACAGTTATTGATTCTGTTAATTTATAAATCTCAAATTCACCAGCCATAGTTGTATCTCCGTAATTATAGCCATCTAAATTCAGTATCATACATACTGAATCGTATTGGGCAGTACTGTGAAAACTCGCATAATCACTAGCCTCAAAAGTGAAATAAGATTCACAATAAGTTTTAACACCATATTCGCTTTCAACCCTACCCGATAGAAATCGATTGGTTCGAGATGTTGCAAAAGAGTCGATAGCTGTTGTATAGGTATAAATTGATAGTGTATCAATCATAAATACATTTGTGGGATCGGAAATAAAGTCGTTCCCCATATTATAGCGTAAATCGCTATCATCAAATTCGCACGATGCGAAAATTAAAGCCAAAAGGAATACAACTAATAGTTTTATCTTCATTCTTAATTTATTTTATGACCGCCAAAATTAGTATTAAATGGCAATTGAAAGAATTTTTCTAAACTTAACTGAATATTTAGACGACAAAAGTAAAAATATTTTATGATCAAGAATGATTTTTAATCTTCGGAATGCCTGATTTAACAAGCATTAACATAAAATGATAAAAAAGCATAAAGCCTAAAATATATGTCATTAAAAGTTTTATATTTGTCCACTTCAAAATCATTACACAAAAAATTAAACCAATAAA
>JAQIBQ010000338.1 GCA_027859005.1 Prolixibacteraceae bacterium
GTTAAAGAAGTAAACGAGTTAGCGACTATATTGAAAGACGAGTATGGTATTGAGCCTGCTGCTGCAGCTGTTGCTGTTGCTGGCCCTGCGGCCGGTGGCGAAGCAGATGCTGAAGAAGTTCAAACCGAGTTTGATGTAGTATTAACCTCTCCGGGAGCTTCTAAATTAGCTATCGTAAAATTGGTTAAAGAATTAACAGGTCTAGGTCTTAAAGAGGCTAAAGCTGTTGTTGATAGTGCACCAAAAGCTATCAAGGAAAAAGTTTCTAAGGAAGAAGCTGAAGCTCTTAAGCAGCAATTAACTGAAGCTGGAGCTGAGGTTGAACTTAAATAAGGTCTTCAACCCTATTAACTGGGTTGCAATGGTTTAGTTCCGGCTTAAGTCGGAACTAAGCCTTTTTGTGTTTTATACTTTAAGTTCAATAAATATATCATATAAATGTCTTTGAATACTGTAAATCAAAGGATTAGTTTTTCATCTACGAAAAACACATTCGACTATCCCGACTTTCTTGAAATACAAATCAAGTCATTCATTGAGTTTTTTCAATTAGGGTCTACACCCGAAATTAGAGAAAATGAAGGATTATCGCGTGTTTTTGAGGAAAACTTCCCAATTACCGATACGCGAAATAATTTTGTGCTCGAGTTTATCGATTATTATATCGATCCACCTAGGTACTCAATTGAAGAATGTATCGAACGAGGATTAACTTTTAGTGTGCCTTTAAAGGCCAAAATGAAGTTATACTGTACCGATCCCGAACACGAAGATTTCGATACAGTAGTACAAGATGTTTATCTTGGGACAATCCCCTACATGACCGAAAGAGGTACGTTTGTTATCAATGGTGCCGAACGTGTTATTGTATCACAATTGCACCGTTCACCAGGTGTATTCTTCGGACAAAGTGTACATGCAAACGGTACAAAATTGTATTCGGCTCGTATTATTCCTTTCAAGGGATCTTGGATTGAATTTGCTACCGATATTAATAGTGTGATGTATGCATACATCGATCGTAAAAAGAAATTACCTGTAACTACTTTGCTTCGTGCAATTGGTTATGAGAGTGATAAAGATATTTTAGAAATTTTTGGACTTGCCGACGAAGTTAAGGTTACTAAAACAGGACTGAAGAAATTGGTAGGACGAAAATTAGCTGCCCGTGTACTTAAATCATGGGTTGAAGATTTCGTTGATGAAGATACTGGTGAAGTTGTATCAATAGAACGTAACGAAGTCATCATCGATCGTGAAACAGTGATTGAAACTGAACACGTTGAGATGATTTTTGATTCAGGAGCTAAAACCATACTCTTGCATAAGGAAAATACCAACCAGCAAGATTATACAATAATATACAATACATTACAAAAAGATCCTTGTAACTCTGAAAAGGAAGCGGTGCTTCATATTTACAGACAGTTGCGTAATTCTGAACCGCCTGATGAGTCAACTGCTCGCGAAGTAATTGACAACTTATTCTTTTCAGATAAACGTTACGACTTAGGTAATGTAGGACGTTACAGAATAAATAAAAAATTGAATTTAGATATTGATATCGATAAACGTGTTCTAACTAATTTAGACATGATTGAGATTATCAAATATTTAATCCAATTGGTGAATTCAAAAACCGATGTCGATGATATTGATCACTTGTCTAACAGACGTGTTCGTACTGTTGGTGAACAAATGTTCAATCAATTTGGTGTAGGTTTAGCTCGTATGGCTCGTACCATTCGTGAAAGAATGAATGTTAGAGATAACGAAGTATTTACTCCAATCGATTTGATCAACTCGAAAACTTTGTCTTCGGTTATCAATTCATTTTTTGGAACAAATGCTCTTTCGCAATTCATGGATCAAACTAATCCACTGGCTGAAATGACACACAAACGTCGTATGTCTGCTCTTGGACCTGGTGGTTTGTCTCGTGAACGTGCAGGTTTTGAAGTACGTGATGTTCACTTTACTCACTATGGACGTTTATGTCCGATTGAAACACCTGAAGGACCAAACATTGGTTTGATCTCTTCATTGTGTGTATATGCAAAAGTAACCGAACTTGGATTTATATCTACTCCTTACCGTAAAGTTAAAGAAGGTAAATTAGATTTGTCCGATAGCGGTGTTATATATTTAACTGCAGAAGAAGAGGAAGGGCAAGTAATTGCACAGGCAAATGCACCAATTGCTGATGATGGTACTTTCGTTAACGATAAGGTTAAATCTCGCCTTGAAGGTGATTATCCTGTTGTTGAAGATACCAAAGTTCAGTTAATGGATGTTGGACCTAACCAAATTGCTTCTATCGCAGCTTCGTTAATTACTTTCTTGGAACACGATGATGCCAACCGTGCATTGATGGGATCAAACATGATGCGCCAGGCGGTTCCATTGGTTAAACCTGAAGCCCCTATTGTAGGTACAGGTCTTGAATCAAGAGTAGTAACTGATTCACGTGTACACATCACTGCTGAAAAAGATGGAGTTGTTGAGTATGTAGATGCTAAAGAAATTGTGTTACGTGTAGACCGTACAGATCAAGAACGTTTTGTGAGTTTTGAAAACGATTTAAGATCATATAAACTACCGAAATACGAAAAAACCAATCAAGGTACTAGTATTACATTACGTCCTATTGTTAAAAAAGGACAACGTGTAGTAGCCAAACAAATTCTAACCGAAGGTTATGCAACTCAAGGTGGTGATTTAGCGCTAGGCCGTAACTTGAAAGTTGCATTCATGCCTTGGCAAGGATACAATTACGAGGATGCGATTGTTATTTCTGAACGTATTGTTCGTGAAGACATCTTTACTTCAATACATATCGACGAGCATACTCTTGAAGTCCGTGAAACTAAACGTGGTCTTGAAGAATTTACTTCGGATATACCAAACGTAAGTGAAGAAGCAACTCGTAATCTCGATGAAAATGGTTTGATTAGAATTGGTGCCATTGTTAAACCTGGCGACATACTAATTGGAAAAATTACACCTAAAGGAGAATCAGATCCTTCACCCGAAGAAAAATTGCTTCGTGCAATCTTTGGAGACAAGGCTGGTGATGTAAAAGATGCTTCCTTGAAAGCCTCACCTTCTTTAAATGGTGTTATCATTGATAAAAAACTTTTCTCTCGTGTAATTAAAGAGAAAAAAGGAAGTCGTTCATCGACTAAACCAATGTTAGAGCAAATTGATGAAGCTTTAGAACGTAAAATTTCAGCTATACGTTCTGATTTAGAAGAACGTTTGTTCCAAATGGTTAATGGAAAAACATCACAAGGAGTTCGCGATTATTATGGTGGCGAGATTATCAATAAAGGCGTTAAGTTCACGTTGAAACAACTTCAAGAAATTGGTTTTCTTAATGTTAATCCAAATAAGTGGACAACCGATAAAGATAAGAATGTAATGATTCACGACTTAATCAACAATTTTGTTGTTAAGTATAAAGAACTTGAAGCTGGTGCTCGTCGTGAACGCTACAATGTTACGATTGGTGATGAACTTCCAACAGGTATTATTCAATTAGCAAAAGTTTACATCGCGAAGAAACGTAAACTGCAAATTGGTGATAAAATGGCTGGACGTCACGGTAATAAAGGTATTGTTTCACGTATTGTGCGTGATGAAGATATGCCATTCTTAGAGGATGGAACTCCAGTTGATATCGTTTTGAACCCATTAGGGGTACCATCACGTATGAACCTAGGACAAATCTACGAAACCGTTCTGGCTTGGGCTGGAAAAGAATTAGGTGTTAAATTTGCTACTCCTATTTTTGACGGTGCTTCTCTTGAAGAAATTGCTGATTACACTAAAAAAGCAGGTATCCCTGATTGGGGACGTACTCAGCTTATTGATGGAGAATCAGGTGAACCTTTCGATCAGCCAGCTACAGTAGGTATTATTTATATGCTGAAACTGGGTCACATGGTTGAGGACAAAATGCATGCACGTTCAATTGGACCTTATTCATTAATTACGCAGCAACCATTGGGTGGTAAAGCTCAGTTTGGTGGGCAGCGTTTTGGTGAGATGGAAGTATGGGCGTTAGAAGCATTTGGTGCTGCGCATATCCTTCAGGAAATTTTGACCGTTAAGTCCGATGATGTTATTGGTCGTGCGAAAGCCTATGAAGCAATTGTAAAAGGTGACCCAATGCCACAAGCTGGTATTCCTGAGTCCCTTAACGTATTGTTACACGAATTACGTGGTTTAGGTTTGAGTGTGAACATGGACTAAGCATAGCTACCGGACTTTTCCGGGTATGAAATTTTTTATTTGTAATCGAATAATATATAATATAAATGGCTTTTAGAAGAGAAAATAAAGTAAAGAGTAGCTTTAGCAAAATCTCTATCAGCTTGGCTTCCCCCGAGGAGATTCTTGAAAGATCACATGGAGAAGTCTTAAAGCCTGAAACAATCAACTATAGGACATATAAACCTGAGCGTGATGGATTATTCTGCGAAAGAATTTTCGGTCCTGTAAAGGATTATGAGTGTCATTGTGGTAAATACAAACGTATTCGTTATCGTGGTATCGTTTGTGACCGTTGTGGAGTTGAGGTTACTGAGAAGAAAGTACGTCGTGAACGTATGGGACACATATCATTGGTAGTTCCTGTTGCTCACATTTGGTACTTCAAATCATTACCCAACAAAATTGGTTACTTACTTGGATTACCTACCAAAAAGTTAGATACAATTATTTATTACGAACGTTATGTTGTAATAAATGCTGGTATCAAAGCGCAAGATGGAATCAAATACCTCGACTTCTTAACAGAAGAAGAATACCTCGACATTTTGGATGCACTTCCAAAGGAAAATCAAATGATGGATGATGATCATCCTGATAAATTCATCGCCGACATGGGAGCGCAGGCATTATATCGCCTTCTCGAACGTGTTAAATTAGATGATATGTCGTTTGATTTGCGTCATAAAGCAAATACCGAAACGTCACAGCAACGTAAAAACGAAGCGTTAAAACGTCTTCAGGTTGTTGAAGCTTTTCGTGCCAGCAAACAATTGAATCGTCCAGAATGGATGATCGTTAAGGTTGTACCGGTAATTCCACCAGATTTGCGTCCGTTAGTACCACTAGATGGTGGGCGTTTCGCAACATCCGATTTGAACGATTTGTATCGTAGGGTAATTATCCGTAACAATCGACTAAAACGATTAATTGAAATCAAAGCTCCCGAAGTAATTCTACGTAATGAAAAACGTATGTTACAGGAGTCAGTAGATTCATTATTTGATAACTCGCGTAAATCGAATGCGGTTAAAACAGAAAACAATCGTGCACTGAAATCATTGTCTGATAGTTTGAAAGGAAAACAAGGTCGTTTCCGTCAGAACTTATTGGGTAAACGTGTCGATTATTCTGCTCGTTCGGTAATTGTTGTAGGTCCTAACCTAAAACTACATGAGTGTGGTATTCCAAAAGGAATGGCTGCAGAACTTTACAAACCTTTTATCATTCGTAAGTTGATTGAACGAGGAATTGTAAAAACAGTTAAGTCTGCAAAGAAAATTGTTGATCGTAAAGATCCTGTTGTTTGGGACATTCTTGAAAACGTAATGAAAGGGCATCCGGTAATGTTAAACCGTGCACCTACATTGCACCGTCTTTCAATTCAGGCCTTCCAGCCTAAACTGATAGAAGGTAAAGCTATTCAGTTGCACCCATTGGTTTGTGGTGGTTTTAATGCCGACTTCGATGGTGACCAGATGGCGGTTCATCTACCATTAGGAAATGCTGCTATTTTGGAGGCTCAATTGTTGATGCTTTCTTCACATAACTTATTAAATCCATCGAACGGTGCTCCTATTACAGTACCATCTCAGGATATGGTTTTAGGTCTATATTATATGACCAAACCACGCCAAGGATCGAAAGGTGAAAACTTACGTTTTTATTCTGCAGAAGAAGCAATTATTGCATATAACGAAGGTGCTGTTGCATTACACTCAGTTGTGAAATGTAAAGTTAATGATATTGATAGTGATGGAAATCCTATTTCCCATATAGTAGAAACAACTATTGGTCGTATTATATTTAACCAGTCGGTACCAGTAGCTGCAGGATACATTAATCAGTTGTTGACTAAAAAAGCTTTGAGGGATATTATTGCCTTCATCTTGAAGAAAACAAACAATGCAATTACTTCCGATTTTCTCGATCATATTAAGAGTTTAGGTTATAAAATGGCTTATCGTGGTGGTTTGTCTTTTAACTTATTCGATGTAATTATTCCTGCTGATAAATCAGAAATGGTTCAGGAAGGTTATGACGAGGTTGAAGAAATTATGACCAACTACAACATGGGTTTCATCACAAACAACGAACGTTACAATCAGGTTATTGATACTTGGACACACGTAAATGCAAAGTTGACACAAGTAGTGATGAAAACTTTGAGTACCGATCGTCAAGGGTTTAATCCCGTTTACATGATGTTGGATTCGGGAGCTCGTGGTTCTAAAGAGCAGATTCGTCAGCTTTGCGGAATGAGGGGCTTGATGGCAAAACCACAAAAGTCTGGTGCTACATCAGCACAGATTATTGAAAACCCAATTCTTTCGAATTTCAAAGAAGGTTTATCAGTACTTGAGTACTTTATTTCTACTCACGGTGCTCGTAAAGGTTTGGCCGATACTGCATTAAAAACTGCCGACGCTGGATATTTAACACGTCGTTTAGTTGACGTTGCTCAGGATGTAATTATTCAAGAAAAAGATTGTGGTACTCTTCGTGGTTTAGTTGCTCAGGCAATTAAGAAAAACGAGGAAGTTGTTGCATCGCTTCATGAAAGAATCTTGGGTCGTTGTACAGTTCACGATATATATCATCCATTAACTGGAGAATTAATAATTCATTCAGGTGATGAAATTTCTGAAGAAATTGCCGACATTATTGAAGATTCACCAATCGATCGAGTTGAAATTCGTTCGGTATTAACTTGTGAATCAACTGTTGGGGTTTGTGCCAAATGTTATGGACGTAACCTTGCTACTGGTCGTATGGTTCAAAGAGGTGAAGCTTGCGGTGTTATTGCAGCTCAGTCAATTGGTGAACCTGGAACACAGCTTACTTTGCGTACTTTCCACGTTGGTGGTATTGCAGGTAATATTTCTTCAGAATCTACTATAATATCACGCTATGATGGTATTGCTGAGATTGAAGAGTTGAGAGTTGTTGAAAAGAAAAACGACGACGGAAAATCAACAGATATTATTGTGAGTCGTTTGGCTGAATTACGTATACTTGATAAAAAGACAGGTATTGCTGTTGCCACTCATAATTTACCTTATGGTGCTACTTTGTTTATTAAAAATGGACAGAATATCAATAAGGATCAAGTAATTTGTGAATGGGATCCATATAACGGTTTAATTATTACTGAGTACGATGGTATTGTTAAATTCGATAACATGATTGACGGAATTACTTTCCGTGAAGAATCGGATGAGCAAACTGGATATAAAGAGAAAGTAATTATTGAAACTCGTGATAAAACTAAAAATCCATCTCTTAAAATTTTGGATAAGAAAGGAGAATTAATCCGTTCTTACAATTTACCTGTGGGAGGCCACATGTCGGTTGACGATGACCAAAAAGTTAAGGCTGGTGAAACTTTAGTGAAAATTCCTCGTGCATCTGGTAAAGCTGGTGATATCACTGGTGGTCTTCCTCGTGTTACAGAGTTATTTGAGGCTCGTAATCCTTCGAATCCTGCTGTTGTTTCTGAAATTGACGGTGAAGTTTCATTGGGTAAAATTAAACGTGGTAACCGCGAAGTTATCGTGACTTCAAGAACTGAAGATGTTAAGAAGTATTTAGTACCTCTATCTCGTCAGATTCTTGTTCAGGAAAATGATTTTATTAGAGCTGGTACTCCGCTATCTGATGGTGCTACTACTCCGGGTGATATTTTGAACATTAAAGGTCCAACGGCTGTGCAGGAATATATTGTTGACGAAGTTCAAGATGTATACCGTATGCAAGGTGTGAAAATTAATGACAAACACTTTGAGGTTATTGTACGTCAAATGATGCGTAAGGTTGCTATCGTCGATCCGGGTGATACTCGTTTCTTAGAAAAACAATTGGCCGACAAAATGGACTTCTTCCACGAAAATGACTGGATTTATAATAAGAAAATTATTGTAGATCATGGTGATAGTGAGAATTTCAAATCAGGTCAAATTGTTACCGCTCGTCGTCTACGCGATGAAAATTCACAATTACGTCGTAAAGACAAAAAAGTGATTGAATCACGCGATGCTGTTCCTGCAACATCAAGTCAGATATTACAAGGTATCACACGTGCTGCTCTTCAAACAAAGAGTTGGATGTCAGCTGCATCGTTCCAGGAAACTACAAAAGTTTTAAACGAAGCTGCAATTAACGGTAAGATTGATAATTTGAACGGACTAAAAGAAAATGTAATTTGTGGACACTTAATTCCTGCTGGAACTGGGACCAAAGAATACAAGAACTTAGTTGTTGGTTCAAAAGAAGAGTACGATCGCTTAGTTGATCAGCGTAACGATTACGATAACGAAGACGAAGAATAGAAACTACTATGGAAGATCCGAAAAAGAATAATCCAAATCAACTGAATATTGAGTTGAATGAAGAAATAGCTCAAGGTACTTATTCAAACTTGGCTATCATTACACATTCAACATCTGAATTTGTTGTTGATTTTGTACGTGTTATGCCGGGTGTTCCTAAAGCAGGTGTTAAATCGCGTATAATACTAACACCAGAACATGCAAAACGGCTTTTAATGGCTTTGCAAGACAATGTAAAGAAATACGAAAGTCAACATGGTCCAATTAAGGTAAGTCAGGGGCAAGACCCTCACATGCCTCCGATGGGATTTGGTGGAGGTAATATTCCACAAGCGTAAAAAGTTTATTTCGATATAAAAAAGAGGGTTGCCATTTGGTAACCCTCTTTTTTTATTATTAAGCATCAAATTATACTTCTTATCACTCCCTTTTATTATTTTTGGTATAACTAACTGATTTAAATTCAATAAATGAAACTCTTTTACCTATTGCTAACTGTTTTTGTTTTTCTAAATAGTTGTACTTCATCTAATACGAATACGGATAACCCCCCGAATATAATTTTTATTATGAGCGATGACCATGCTGCACATGCAATTACAGCCTATGGTGGTATTTACGATGATTTAGCGCCAACTCCTAACATTGACCGACTGGCTAACGAAGGTGTGAAATTCAACAATGTTTTTTGTACAAATGCTATATGTGGCCCCAGTAGAGCATGTATTTTAACAGGAAAGTATAGCCATGTAAATGGTTATTATAAAAATGAAGGTGGAGGTAAATTTGATGCTTCACAATGGACATTTCCACAAGAGTTACAACAGAATGGATACCAAACCGCTTTGTTTGGTAAATGGCATTTAGGAACAGAACCGGTTGGTTTTAACTATTTTAAATATCATAACAATCTAGGTCAACAAGGTTTTTATTGGAATCCTATCTATAATGAAAATGGTGAACAAATTACCGAGGAAGGTTATTGTACAAATTTAACCACTGATTATGCAATCAACTGGGTTGATTCAATTCGCGATGATTCAAAACCATTTTGCATGTTGTTGCAATACAAAGCACCACATAGAAACTGGTTCCCCGATTCTCAATACGTTGCTTTGTGGGACGATATTGAAATGCCTTATCCTTCAACTTTTAACGATACATACATAGGGAAAGAACAAACGGCTGGCGATACTGACATGACGATGGATTTTTTAAATCATAAAGACATGAAAGTTGAAAAGCCTAAAAATATGCAAGGAAAAGAGTTACAGGAATGGGATAATTATGGAAACAATAGGGGGGAAGCATGGTCTCCCGATTCAACAATGTCGAAAGAGGAAGTTAGAAAATGGAAATATCAACGATATATTAAAGATTATTTAGCTTGTATTCGTTCGGTTGATAATAATATAGGAAGAGTTTTAGCCTATCTCGATGAAAAGGGCTTAGCTGAAAATACAATTGTTATTTATACTTCCGATCAAGGGTTTTATTTAGGCGATCATGGGTTTTTCGACAAAAGGTTTATCTATGAAGAATCACTACGAATGCCATTTTTAGTTCGTTATCCGAAAGCAGTTAAAGAAGCTAAAGATAATAACGATATTATAACCAATATTGATTTCGCTCCATTCATTCTTGAAGCTGCAGGAGTAGAAATACCTCAAGAGATACAAGGTAGAAGTTTCTTTAATAACCTACTTGATAAGAAACCTGCAGATTGGCCTACATCAATGTACTACCATTATTACGAATTTCCTTTTTGGCATCACGTGCATCCACATTATGGCATAAGAAATGAAAGATACAAATTGGCTCATTTTTACCACAATCAAGACATTTGGGAATTTTATGATCTTGAAAAAGATCCTGAAGAAATGATTAATGCTATTGATGATGAGGACTATTCATCTATTATTGAATCGATGAAAATAGAACTGAAAGAAATGATGGAAAAAAGTGGGAATACTCTTTCACTCGATGAATTGAATGAAATTACTACGAAAGACTTCGGAGCAATTAACTAAATTGATCCAAGCGATATAATTCATTCTAAAAATTAAGCATAAGATGAATAAGCAACGCATTAAAATTTTACTTTTTGGACTATTTGCAGTCATCGTTATTGCGTTAGTAAATAGAAAAGAGAAAGTTGATCAACCCAATATACTTTGGCTTACCTGCGAAGATATAAGTCCCTATTTTTCTTTTTATGGCGATTCAACGGCACAAACACCTGTTCTCGATAAATTAGCGAGTAGTAGTTTAGTTTACGACAATGCATTCGCAACAGTTGGTGTTTGTGCTCCAAGTAGATCTTCAATCATTACAGGAATGTATCCAATATCTATTGGAACTCACAACATGCGTACTGGAAGAGATTATGCTGGTTGGGGTACGCGTGTATATAATGGCGATTCGGAAGCAAAAGATATAAATGGTACCCCTATTTCTCATTATTCGGCTGTCATTCCTTCTCATGTAAAATGTTTTACCGAATACCTTAGGGCTGCAGGCTATTATTGTACGAATAACGCTAAAACCGATTACCAATTTGCACCGCCTGTTACTGCTTGGGATGCAAGTGGAAACGATGCTCATTGGAAGAATAGAAAAGATGGGCAACCTTTCTTTGCTGTATTCAATCATGAAGTTACCCACGAATCGAGAATGTGGATGAATAAGAATCTCGAAATGACAGTAAACCCCGATTCTGTTCCACTTCCTGCTTATTTTCCTGAAAACCCGATTGTAAGGCAAGATGTAGCTCGAAACTATTCAAATATTGAATTGCTCGATGCACAAATAGGAGAGAGGTTAACAGAGTTAGAAGAAGCAGGTTTACTTGAGAATACCATTGTTTTCTTTTACAGCGATCATGGTGGCCCTTTACCTCGTGGCAAACGTGAACATTACGATTCTGGACTTAAAGTGCCTTTCATTGTTAGTTTTCCTAAAAGCATACGGGGCGATAGAGTAAATGAATTAATTTCTTTTGTCGATTTAGCACCAACAATTTTATCATTAGCAGGGATTGAACCACCAGCTTACATGCAAGGGCAAGCATTCTTGGGTAAATTCAAAAGTGAAACCAAACGTAAATATATTTATGGGTCAGGCGATCGTTTTGATGAATATCCAGATAGAATTCGTTCAATAAGAGATTCTCAGTTTATGTACGTTCGAAATTATCACCCTGAATTACCAGCCTATAAAGACGTAGCTTATCGAAAGAACATGGATATGATGAATGAATTAATTAAGCTTAATAATAACAATGAATTAAATCCTGAACAAGCATATTATTTCAGAACTACAAAATTTGAAGAAGAATTATACAATTGTAAGGCTGATCCTTTTCAACTAAACAATCTAATAGAAGATAACACCTTTGAACCCAAAATTTCAGAGTTGAGTTACGCTATGGATAACTGGTTAATTGAAGTTCGTGATATGGGAGCGATGCCTGAAGCAGAAATTCTGAACAACATGTGGCCAAAAGGAATTCAACCACAAACAGAAAAACCAAGTATAAGTATTAATGATGAAATAATTCAGATAGAATGTACGACAGAGGGAGCATCAATTGCATATATCTCTTCTAAAACGGAACTTGAGCCAAATTTGGATAGTGGATGGCAACTTTATCATAAACCTATTGAAAATAAAAATGCTTCGTTCCTCTATGTTTTAGCAAATAGAATTGGATATAAAGACAGTGAAATTGTTAAAATTGATCTTTTAAAAATCAAATGATACAATTATGTTGTAGCGCCTGGCTTGAAAAACTAAGCTTTACTTTACAATATAATCGCTAACCTAGAATCACCCTAAATAAGTAATGTTAAAAAAATGATAATTGTCAAATATCTGGTTTCCTAGATATTTCATCTTAATATATAAATGCTATAATTGCGACGCATTTAGTAGAATGGATAAAAGTTTTTTCTTTGAAAGTGCTTATTTATAATCAATCTTAAAAGATTGTGTCTAAATAGTAAATGAAACAACTAATTAATAAACTTTCAGTTGTATTGCGGTTAAATATCCGTTTGAATTTTAAAAAGGAATACAACTGAATTAAAATTTAATGCTATGAACGGTAATTTCGAAATAGCCCTTCAACTTCTAGGAATAGGAATGTTAACAGTTTTTTTAATTCTTTTCTTAGTTGTTTTTTTGGGCAACATTATTATTCGGTTTGTTAACCGATTTATTCCTCCAGTAGAAACTAAAACAAGTCGCACCAATGTTGTTCAACCAGCAATTAGTACGGGTAAAATGGCTGCAATTGTTGCTGCAGTTCAAGCTGTAACTGAAGGAAAAGGGAAAGTTGTAAATGTTTAAAAGAAATAATTAACCTTAATAAGAATCAATAAAATAGTCTAACAATATGGATAAACGTAAAATCAAATTTTCGTTAGTGTATCGCGATATGTGGCAATCATCAGGTAAATACCTGCCACGTGTAGATCAGTTAGTAAAAGTTGCACCTCACATTGTCGATATGGGATGTTTTGCCCGTGTTGAAACCAATGGTGGTGGATTTGAACAAATCAACCTTCTTTTCGGAGAAAACCCAAATAATGCTGTACGTAAATGGACTCAGCCCTTTAACGATGCAGGTATTCAAACTCACATGCTCGACCGTAGTTTAAATGGTTTACGCATGAGCCCGGTGCCTGCCGATGTGCGCAAAATGATGTACAAAGTGAAAAAAGCGCAAGGTACAGACATTACTCGCCCATTTTGTGGATTAAACGATGCAAGGAATATTCTTGACTCGATTAAATACGCAAAAGAAGGTGGAATGATTGCACAGGCTGCTTTGAGTTTAACCTATTCGGAGGTTCATACTGTAGATTATTATGTGAACTTAGCCGATACCTTAATTAAAGGCGGTGCCGATGAAATCTGTCTGAAAGATATGGCAGGTATTGCTCGTCCGGCCTGGTTGGGTAAAATTGTTGAAGGAATCAAAAAACTTCATCCTGCTATTCCAATGCAATACCATTCACACTCAGGACCCGGTTTCGCTATGGCTTCTATTCTTGAAGTATGTCGTGCAGGTGTTGAGTATATTGACGTTGCAATGGAGCCTCTTTCATGGGGAACAGGACATGTTGATTTATTAGCTGTTCAGGCCATGTTAAAAGATGCAGGTTTTGACGTACCTGAGATAAACATGGACGCTTACATGAAAGTACGTAGCTTAACACAAAGTTTTATGGACGATTTCTTAGGATACTACATTAATCCTAAAAACCGTTACATGAATTCATTGTTGATTGGTCCTGGTTTGCCGGGTGGAATGATGGGCTCACTTATGGCTGATTTATCGACCAACCTTGGTAGCATTAACAAATGGAAAAAGAAAAACAATAAGCCAGAATTGTCTCAGGACGATCTATTGGTGAAATTGTTTAACGAAGTTGAATATATATGGCCAATGGTTGGCTATCCACCATTAGTAACTCCATATAGCCAGTATGTTAAGAATTTGGCTATGATGAATGTTCTTCAATTGGAAAAAGGAAAAGAACGTTGGAGCATGATTGCTGATAATATTTGGGACATGTTAATGGGTAAAGGGGGAAACCTTCCTGGTCCTTTAGCTCCTGAATTGCAAAAATTGGCTAAAGAGAATGGTAAAGAGAAATTTACCGATAATCCACAAAGCTTATACGTTGATGCATTGGATACATTCCGTGCTGAGATGAAGGAGAATAACTGGGATTTAGGTGAGGATGAAGAAGAATTGTTCGAATTAGCCATGCATCCTGAGCAATATCGTGCTTACAAATCAGGTGCCGCTAAAAAGGCATTCGAAATTGATTTAGCAAAATGTAAAGCTGAAGGTGCTGGTTTATTTCCAGGAAAATCGGTAGCTGCTCCTGTTACTGCTGCTCCTGTTGTTGGTCAACCTTCATCAATGAATATAAACGTTAATGGTGAAAACTTTAAAGTTACCGTTTCTTATGGCGATGCTTCTGAAGTTATAGAAACACCAACTGCTGTTGCCGCTCCAGTTGCTGCGGTAAGCTCTTCTGACGCTGAAGAAGTTTTAGCTCCATTGGAAGGTAAATTTTATTTGACAAAGGATAACACCGAAACAGCAGTGAAAGTAGGTGATACGATAAAAGAAGGTGACCTAATTGGATACATCGAGGCTATGAAAACTTTCAACGCAATTAAATCGGATAAAGCCGGAAAAATCATTTCAATTTCAAAAGCTAATGCCGATGATGTTGAAGAGGATGATGTATTGATAGTTGTAGGATAAACCAAATTCCAATTGGCAATTCCATATTTGGAAAAGTGAATTGGAATCTGAAAATTCAAATTTATGGATATTTTAAAACAATTATATGAAATGACTGCATTTGGCGATTTGATCGCCAATCCTGGCCCGCTATTAATGCTGGCCATTGCAGGAGTTTTACTTTATTTAGGAATTAAAAAGCAATATGAACCATTGTTATTGGTTCCCATTGCATTTGGAGTCTTACTGGCGAATTTGCCCGGTGGACAAATGGGTGTTGTTCCCGGTGACCTAATTGATTTAGGGGACCACCGTTACATGAACCTTTTTGAGATTGCGCACGAGTACGGAATTATGAATTATTTGTACTATGCATTGATTAAAACTGGATTGTTACCTCCAATCATCTTTATGGGTGTGGGTGCTTTAACCGATTTTGGTCCCATGTTGCGTAACCTTCGCTTAAGTTTATTTGGAGCAGCTGCACAGTTGGGTATTTTCACCGTTCTGTTGGTTGCCATCGCTGTTGGATTTACTCCAAATGAGGCGGGCTCACTAGCAATTATTGGCGGAGCTGATGGCCCAACGGCTATTTATACGACCATTAAACTGGCTCCACATTTATTAGGACCTATTGCTATTGCAGCTTATTCGTATATGGCATTGGTACCGGTAATTATTCCTTTAATTGTTCGTTTGACTTGTTCTGAAAAAGAATTGAAGATTAACATGAAGGAAATGGATAAATTGTATCCTCCAAAGCACAAGATTAAAAATCTGAAGGCTGTTAAAATTGCTTTCCCTATTGTATTGGGTATCGTAATTTCCTTTTTTGTTCCTTCATCTGTTCCTCTTTTAGGAATGTTGTTGTTTGGTAACCTGGTAAAGGAAATTGGCGCAACTACTTTGCGTTTAAGCGAAGCGGCCAGCGGTCCTATTATGAATGCTGCAACAATATTCCTGGGATTAACTGTTGGTGCAACTATGACATCGGAAGTATTCCTCGATGCTAAAACAATCGGGATTATTGTAGGTGGTTTCGTTGCATTTGCGATATCAGTTAGTGGTGGTATTGGTGCAGTAAAAATTTACAATCTAATAGCCAAGAAAAAGATTAATCCTTTAATTGGAGCAACAGGTTTAAGTGCAGTGCCAATGGCATCGCGCGTAGCTAACGAAATAGCATTAAAATACGATAGTAAAAATCACGTGTTGCAATATTGTATGGCAAGTAACATCTCAGGTGTTATTGGTTCAGCAGTTGCTGCTGGAGTATTGATTTCGTTTTTAGGATAGAATTTTTATAATTTATATTAAAAGCCTCATCATTTTTATGGTGAGGCTTTATCTTTTTTAAACAAATAATAGAATCCTGTTTTTTTAAAATTGTATCAATTATCTTTTACATTTGTAGCATTATTACAGGCTGATTCGAATATTCTTATTATTCATATTTCACATTCTAATACTTTTTCACTACACTCTTGTTAAGGAAACTGGTTTTGTAAATGATACTATGAAGATCGTATTTTTTGGAGCTTATTAACTATAGAAATTGAACAAAATAGCTTTTTTACAGAAGAAGATGTTGACGATTTTGATTTCAAAGCCTTAACTTTAATTGAAAGCTCTCTTCTGAATTTGATTCCTCCAATGCTACCTTCCCAGAATTAACTATACTTAATCAGAATCGATTAATAACTTTTTATTCTTCTGCCTTATCTCCTCCTCGTTTGAACTTAATATTTTAGTTTTTCATGGTCTAATTTTAATTTCAAATAAATGAATAGAATTCATTTGACGCATGTTTTTAATGTGATCTCGATTGGTGTATTGATTGAAGCACTAATATTGGTTAAAGGCAAGGCGATTTTTTATGTATTAGACTTTGTGTTGTTCATAATACTTTTGCTCGCAAACGGGATTCGCCTTATTTCAGATATCAGTCGGGTCGTTATTTTAAACCTGTATTGGATTGAGTACTTCGACATCGGTTTCGTTTCAGAGTGCGTAACTCAGTCTGTTTTTTTTATATATTGAGTTTTTACTGTGTGATTAATGGATCATTATTCGAGTACATGTATAAAGAAGGTCGTTGCTATCACATAAGCAACGACCTTTTATAAAAGTTTTGAATATTTTTTAATTCGAAATAGCATAAAATCGAATTGAGAAATACCTTGTATTCGTAGATGAAAATGGGGTATTAGTAGATGCCGATTATAATGCTGAAATTAATACCTCGCCATTGGAAGCTTACAACAAACTAAGTTTTCATGCCGATTTTAATCTTAATAAACTATTGCCAACTCAACTTAAACAAGAGTTGTGCCCAATTGAAAAAATCGCTACTCATTTTTAGAATTTGATTTGATTTGATTTAAAAAGATTCTCTATTTATTTGATACCTTCACGCTGATTGGATTACGATAAAAAATGATTAACGATGAGCACTGTTGAATTAAGACATATAATAACGGAGCATCTTTCTCTCATTGAAGATGCATCTTTTCTAAATGCGATTAAGACCATTATCGAATCAAAGGTTTCTAAAGGAGAATATAAATTAAGTGATTTTCAGAAAAAAGAGTTGATTTAGCGAGAAATGAATTAAAACAAAAAAAGACTATCTCAAACAACGATTTACAAAAAGAGGTTGATCATTGGCTAAATACAAAATAGAATAGTCTACAGATGCAAAATCTGATTTATTCAACATTCTCGATTTCTATTTCCAAAGAAATAAAAGTACTACTTATAGTAAAAAGTTATACACTGAGATTATTAAAAGTATCAAATTAATATCTCGCAACCCTTCATTAGGCTCAAAGACTGATAACGATTCTGTTCGAGTCTTGATTACTGGAGAATATTAGATAATTTATGAAATTTTCGATCAATTACTTTTAACAATAATGATTTGGAATTGTCGGAGAGATCCTGATTATAAAAGGATTGGGCGAATCCATGCCGATAATCTCTTGAATAAATAAATATGGACCTTTGCAAAAGTAGGACAGCAAAATAGCTCTATCCCATTCAATCAGGGGCGAACGATTTATGCTGGTATTAGCTTATTAGGGAGAAATAAGTTGGAGTAAATTTAAATATTTACGTGTTAATAGAGGGAATGTAAACCACACTCGATATTGGATGTGGTTTTTTCGTAGATAAAACTTGCCCGTTAGTTGATTACTTTTTCATGCGTGGCATCGCTCAACTATTTTTGGTTTATAATCAAAAAGGAAAATTTATGTATCATCCATCTTTTAAAACCATTCAGCTTAATGAAATGGATCAGGTCAAAATGATGAACCGAACTGATCAGAAATACTGGTTCAATTGCGACAAGTTATCTGCCATTTTAAATGAGGTTCAGAAAAACTATTTCATGCTTGATATCGACGGTGAAAGCGTGCTTCCATATTACACTACCTACTTTGACACCTATGAAAATCAGATGTATTTGAACCACCATAACGGCCGTTTAAATCGCTTTAAGATCCGACGTCGTACTTATGTGAAATCAGGGATTTCTTTTCTAGAAATAAAACATAAAAATAACAAAGGGCGAACCCTTAAAACCCGGATTTATTGTTCTAATAATTACACACAGTTTTCAACGAAAGAAGAAGAATTTATTGCATCAAATTCGCCCTATCAAGTTAGTGAACTCACACCTCGATTAATTAATCAATTCAATCGCTTAACCCTTGTAAACAAAAATTTCAAAGAAAGGTGCACCATTGATTTTGATCTTCAATTCAAAATAAATAATGAAAGGATGCCTCTGGATAATATTGCAATTGTTGAATTAAAGGCTGATGGCAATTCAGAACTATCTCCTTTGGCCAAATCTTTACGCGATCATAGAATTAAATCATCGGGATTTAGCAAATACTGTACAGGACGTATGCTAACTGATGCAGAACTCAAAAATAACCGTTTTAAAACAAAATTAAGAGCCATTAATAAAACCATTATTCATCAAGATTAATAATCAATTTTTAAATAGTTAGTTATGAAAAGTTATTTGTCAAGTATCATTTTATCCATGGGAGATATCACTAATTGGGAAGACAAACTTCGTTTTTTGGATATTAAAATTATTAACGTGGCAGATTTTTCAGAATTGTTTCTGCGGATGGTTTTGAATACCCTTATGATTTTTATCGTTATTCATTTTATATATGCCAAAACCAGCAAGCGAAAAGATTTTTATTTTAGCTTTTTGTCCTTAGGTTTTGTCATTTTTATGATCACCTTTCTACTAAGCAGTGTTAAGCTAGAAATGGGTTTTGCGCTGGGCCTTTTTGCCATTTTTGGAATCATTCGATATCGAACGGATGCCATTCCAATTAAAGAAATGACCTATTTATTTATCATTATTGGTATATCGGTAATTAATGCTTTGGCAAATAAAAAAGTAAGTTATGTTGAATTGGGATTTGCGAACATGGCCATAGTCGGCGGTTTATGGCTCTTGGAAAAAAGATTAACGCTAAAGCAAGAATTCTCAATTAAATTGAGCTACGAGAAAATCGAAAACATCCATCAGATGAGTGAAGCGGC
>JAQIBQ010000018.1 GCA_027859005.1 Prolixibacteraceae bacterium
ATATATTTCTGTTGCTTTGTTTATTAAAAATTAAATGAGTGGATGAATTTTGAATAATTAGTCCTTCACTTTTTTTTTACGATTAATAATTGATGTTTCTTTCTCGGAAGGAGTTAAAAGTCTAATAAAAAATACACCTCCGGCAGTATTGTTAGCTTTTGCTTTAAATTTTACGGTAATGTATTTTTTGTTGATGACTTGTACGTCGGGGATATGGTAAACAATATTTATAAACTCATCTTTCTGCCATTTACCTGTAATGTTTTCAGTTGCAATAACTTCATTGTCAATAATAATATCGAAGGTTCTCTGTCCCCATTCATTTCCCCAATAACGGACTAAAAGTTCAAGTTGAGATTCACCGTTTGTAGCCAATTCATAACTAAAATAGCCACCATTACGTGCATCACGATAAAATTCATTATTGTGTACTCCGGTGTAAGTTTCTTCTCCTTTAACTTTATGATCGGTGTCGGGTTGTTGTTCTCCAGTTGCAATCTGATCAACAGTACGCTGGTCTAAGTCAATCGTTTCTTTATCTTGTTCAGCAAGTTCATTCATAACTGTTTCGTATTCATCATCGGATAAATTAAGCCAATACATCATATAACGCGAATCGTGAATGCGAGCAAAAGGCTCAAATACCAACTCTTGATATTGCGGTTGATCGGGAAATAAACCGGGTGCTGTAAAAGCAATTTTTTCACCTCCAATTTTTGCAAATTTATTTAATATCGAATCGGTACTACCTTGAATTATTGGAGCAACATTCAAGGGTTCTAAATCACCATTTGCAATATGCGACCAACGACCATCGTCTGCAACTAAACCAGTAAGACCTTCTTTTCCAGTTTTTGAACCTAACAAAATGGGACCGTATAAAAATGCTATATAATCGGGTACATTGGGCATTTCTTCAAATGTGAGGTGCATAGGGAAATTAATTTCGATTTTATCTCCTTTATTCCAAGTTCTGTCAATACTTACATATGATCCTGGTTCAGAAGTAACTTCAATATTTTCGTTATTTACTAATATGCTGTATTCTCCTTTTTTTGCCCACGATGGAAAACGAACTTTTAACTTGAAGTTTATTGAATTTGCTTTTTTTATTGTGATTGTACTATTTTCCGAATCGGGGAAATTTGTTGATTGTTCAATTTCAACATTCTTCGTTTCCCAATTTAAAACAGAAGGAATGAATAAGTTAACGTAAACCTCATCGTTGTTCTTATGGGTATAAATCATTTGTCCATATTTACCATGATTCTCCATTCCACTTCCGACACAACACCACATGGCTTGGTTGGGAGAAGAATAAACACGATAATGACGTGGGCGAGCAGGGGTAAAATACACATATCCTCCATGTTCAGGATGTTGGGTTGAAAGTATATGGTTATATAATGCTCTTTCGTAAAAGTCGATATATTTAGCTTGTTGGTCAATTTGAAAAAGATCTTCCGATAATTTAAGCATGTTATAAGTGTTACACGATTCGGGACCTTCACGGTGTGTTACATATTCTTTACAGCCACCTGCTGTTGGGAAATGTTCGCTTCGGCTATTTCCTCCTAATGCCAGCGAGCGATAATTTACAACTCTGTCCCAAAAATATTCAGCAGCTTTAGCATAGTCATGGGCGCTGGAATCAAGTGTTGCAATACGTGCAAATCCAACAGCTTTGGGAATTTGAGTATTTGCATGTAGGTTATCGAGGTTATCAATTCCGTTTTTCATGGAATCGAATAACATTTTATGAGTGAATTTTTTGGCTGCAACTAGGTATTTTTCATCGCCTGTCATTTTGTAAGCATCAGCATAAACTTCATTCATTCCGCCAAATTCTTTCTCCAGCATTCTTTCAGTTTGTACATCGCTAAGTGGAGATATGATATCAATTCCCCAATCGCATAATTTAAGAAACATTTCTTTGGCAACAGGTCGGTTTCCATATAACCATGCATCTCGAAGTCCGGCATAAGTTTTATGTATGTTGTACCAAGGAACCCAGGCCTGATTGTAAGGTTCAAAATTCCCTTTTTTTAATTCGTTCCATACATGTTGTCCGTTTGGAATACCTCCAACATATCCGTTGCCATTAGCATCCTGACATTTTTTTAATTCCGATAGCATGTAATCCATTCTGCTTTCACATTCGGCATTTCCTGTTGCAGAATAATTCATGGCTAAAGCAGTTAGATAGTGTCCGCCAATATGGCCTGCTAATCCGTCCCAATTTAAATATCTACTCCCTTTGGGAGTTAGTCCTGCTTCGGTTAAAAAAGGTTCAAGAAGGCGGTCTGTATCGTATTCCAGTAAAACATCAACATTAATTTCCATTGCATGTTTAAACGGACTTTCTTCAAGAATCACATCTCGTAACGGAAATTCGTTGGAATATAATTTGTCTTGTGCTTGAGTGTTAATGTTGAGCACTAATTGCAAAATAATAATTGCAATTAGTTGTATTTTAAATTTCGATTTTTGCATTTATTAAATATTTAAAATGAAAGAATATTTATTATATCGTTTGAGAAACTGTTTAAATTTCATCCTTTAGTTTATTTTGTTGTCTTAAGCCCTTATTCGGCAGCAAAAATTCTTTAAATAGCTGTGCTATTGTTCATTGTGTTGTGTTTTGTAAGGGAGATTCACGAATTCCCTTCGGTCATTTCGCATCAATTTTGCCTTGTATGAGAACTTAATCCTTTCAAACTAATTCCAAAAACAAAACTTAAACAGATACTGAGTTAAAATTGAGGAGTGATAAAACACTTATCAATTTAATTTATTGAATAGTTACTTTTTTAACCTTTGAATTTGCTTTAACAATATAAATACCACGTGATAATTGTTTATTTGAAGGTATTTTATTTCCGCTGATATTATATACCGCAAAAGTCTTTACACCTTGTACCGAAATAAAACCATTATGTACATTTATAACAAAATCATTATTGTTTGAAATATTTTCAATTGCAGTTGATCCGTCTAATAAAGTTAAGGTGAAATTATCCATTTTGAACCATCCCCAACCTGATTCATCAGCATCAGGAAAACTAAATTCGTATTCTGAAGTAGTTCCATTCGTTTTAATACCAAATACTAATGTTCCATCTGTAACAGTTGTTTCAACTGAACAGACTGAAAAAGGACCATTCTCAACGGTGCTTACAGGATAATCGGCATAGCTTAGCGTTTCTTCCAGTGTTCCTGACAAAATATCTAAATTTTCAGCCGAATAATCTACTTCTGAGCTATACAACACACTGTTGTTATTAGCAAAAATACGCTGAGTGGTTAGGCGTTGTCCTGGCGCAGCATCATTTACGCCTACCATAAGACCTGCTGTTACAACATATACACCATTTTCAAGACCGGTAAGAGTTTGTGTAATGGCCACATCACCAAATGTTTCATTCCATAAACCACAAATGTTATCACCATCTTTGGTATCATCACCATCGGTATTAATAGTATGCCATGCATAGGCATCGCAACCGCCTTCGTAATCCCATCCTGTTGCCATATCATCAACGTTATCTTCAAAACTGGGGTTGATAATTAATGAAGTTAAATCAGTTTGAGCATTTACAATAAATGACCCGAAAAAAATAAAAAAAATGCTGATTAGTAAATATTTTGCTTTCATAATTTTAATTCTTTTTGAATGTTGTTTATTGATCTATTACTTGATATGCAATTATTTTTGCACCATACGATTTTTAGAAAGGGATACTTTGAATTAAATGATAAAGTACCCCTTTATTTTTTTTGGAATAAAACTAATATCCTTCGTTTTGTTGAAGATTTGAATTTGATTCAATTCTTCCACGCGGTATTGGATAAATTGACCAATAATCACCGTTAGGCGAGTGTGAGAAATATGATTTTGAAGTATAAATACCAAAACGAATCATATCCTGACGACGACGACCTTCTTGGTTGAATTCCCAAGCTAGTTCGTCAAGGAAACGTCCGTACTGGATATCATCACCACCTTCGTGTGTTTCGGCATTGTGATCGCGTAAACCATAATCGTATGAGCTGCCTTGCATTAACTCATCTCCAGTAACAGTAGCTTTTGCAGCATCGGTAAAAGCACGTTCACGTACCTGTGTAACTAATTCAGCAGCTGCACCAGCATCACCTGTACGCAATAAACATTCTGCTTTCATCATTAGTACATCAGCAAAACGGAATAATGGATAATCGTTATTTAGAATATTTGCAGATCCGCTTTCAATTTCAAATTTACCAAAACGGAAACCGTGAATTTCTTCGGATTCATCAACTCCTGGTACTTCATTAATGTATGCTAATGGTTGACCGGTTAAGCTACCCATGGTGCAATATAATGAGTCACCCTTTGAAGTGTATTGTTGACCCATAATGAAATTTTCGGTTAAACGTTTATCAGCAGGATCGAAGGTATTAATGAACTGAGGAATCGCACACATGCCACCCCAAGGAGTCCCTTCAAGATCGTAAGTTGCCTGATTAGATGGCTGCAAAGTTTGCATGTGAATATCAAATTGATTCCATTCATCAGTGTATTGATCGTCGATAGATAATCCAAATATGATTTCTTTTGAGAACTGATTTTCAGTGATGAAAACATTTTTTTGATCGTCTTCTAATCCAATACCATTATCACTATTGATAATTAAATCGCATTGTTCAATACATTTTCCCCATTGAGCAGTACCAGAATAAACTTCGGCATTCAAATACATTTTAGCTAAAAGAGTACGTGCTGCCCATTCGTTAAAACGCCCATATGTTAACAAGTCGTTTGCTGAATTTAAATTAGGAATGCTTTCAGTAATTTCTTTTATAATAAAATCGTAAACTTCTTTTCTGGTGCTTTGTGTAGGTAGGTATCCTTCAGGCACATTGAAATCGGTTACAACAGGTACATTACCATATAAGTCGCACAGAACGTAATAGTAGCTCGCTCTTAGTACTTTAAGTTCGGATATAACCTGTTCTTTTGTTTCGGCAAGAGGCAGAAAACCAGATTCAATTTGATAAATTACTCTGTTACAGCTTGAAATTCCAGAATAGGTGCGATCCCAGGTTTGGTATACGTTATCGTCATCAGTGGTGAAACTATGTTCGTGCAGACGACGGAAAATACCACCATCTACCCATCCGTTTGGACGGCCAGGTATAACAATTTGGTCGGCACCAACTTCGTTACAGCGCCAGTATCCGTTCCATAATAGTAATATGTCTCTCCAACTGCCGTATGCCGATCCAACAATTGCTACAATATCTTCTTCGGTAGGTTCAAATTGTTCAGCTATTATTCTATCAAAACTTTGATTCTCTAATTCGGTACATGATGAAAACATTAGCACCAATACGAGAAATGCATAACTGATTTGTTTTATATAATTATTTCGTTTCATTTCAATAAGTTTTACATTAGAAGTTAAAATTAACACCAAGAGTGAAGGTTCTGGTTGTTGGGTATTTATCTCTGCCATCGTTACCTGGATCTAGTCCTGCATTGTTTACCTCGGGGTCGATTCCTTTATAATTGGTAAAGATTAAAGTATTTAAAGATGAAGCATAAATTCGGGCTCCTTTAAAATATTTACCATTTCCGGTAATGTTGTAACCAACAGTAATGTTATCTATTTTCCAATGGTCTCCATTTTCAATGTAGTAGGAGTTGTATTCGAGATCAACTTTCTCGTTAAGAACAGCTTTCCCAAAAATTGGATCGTATGCCGATTTTAAACGGTTGTATTGTAATGTTTTGGTGTTTTCTAAATACATGCGTTCGAAATTCAGTATTTGGTAGGCGAAAGCCCCTCGCATCGAAATGCTTAAATCGAATTTTTTATATTTAATAGTATTATTCCAGCCAGCATAAAATTTTGGTAGGCCATTACCTAAAACTTGCTTGTCTTCAAAAGCATGTTTAAAGTCTTTATAAGCTACTTCTTCTCCTTCAGTATTTTCATATATCCAATAACCTTCTTCATCAACATCAACTACTTTAAATCCATAAAAATTACCAATTTTATCGCCTATGTCAACACGGTGAGTAAATGTTTGGATAGGCTCACCAGTATAACCTGTAGTAAAATATTCTTGAGTTGCCTGATAGAGATCGTTTGATAAACTTACTAATTTGTTGCTATTGGTTGAAAAGTTAAAACTGCTTATCCATTCAAAATCTTTATTTTTTACAGGAATTAAGTTTAACAGCACTTCTAAACCTTTATTTTCCATAATTCCAACATTTGCTTGTGTTGTTGTAACAAGGTTTGGAGGAACGGGTACCGTATAATCATATAATAATCCGTCAATTTGACGATTGTATAAATCAATAGCTCCACTAATTCTGTTGTTAACTAAAGCAAAGTCGAGTCCTAAGTTGGTTTCTTTTTTTTCTTCCCATCGTAAATAAGGATTCGGATTACGTGTAGGAGCAAGTGTTTGTTTCCATTTTCCATCGGAATAAACTGAACCAGTATAACCAATAGTAGCTAAGCCCAGAAAACTATCCTGAGGTTGAGTCCCTGTAATACCATATCCAGCTCTTAGTTTTAAATCGTTAATGAAGCTAATGTTTTCCATAAATGACTCTTCTGAAATACGCCATCCTGCAGAAATTGCAGGGAAAAATCCCCAGGGATTTTCTGTTCCATAAAGTTGGCTGGCAGCTTCGTAGCGTAAACTTGCCATTAATAGGTATCGATCGTTAAAATTATAGTTTAAACGACTGAAGAATCCAATTAGGTTTGTTTTGTTTCTGTCGCTAGAAATACCCGAAGCAGTTCCACCTTCAATTATACCTGTACCTATTTCGATATTATCTGCACCAAAAAGGTCGGTTGGGAATTCCTGATTAGTCATTCCTAATCTACTCCAATCGTTATCTTGATAACTGTAACCTGCTAGTGCTGTAATACGATGTTTGCCAAATGACTTAGAATATTCTGCTGTTAACTCAGTTAATCGATCGGTTGTTTCAACAGCATCAAGTGATGCATAACCGTTTAACCCGGAACGTTTTGTTGATATGTGATTTTTTGTTTCGTAAAAAGTCCCTTTTGAGTTGTACTTTGAATAACTGAATAATGCTTTTAATGTTAATCCTGTAATTGGGTTAACGATAACAGTTCCGTTAACACGTGACCATTGCGACTTTGTTTGTCCATCACTTTCCATTATACGAGCAACAGGGTTGTCGTAATTAAAAGCTCCAACATTTTCATACCAGTCGCCATTGTCAAGTTTAATAGGTGTTGTAGGATTATAAATTAAAGCTTGACGATATGTATAGTTTGTACTTGAAACGTTTGAATGAGCAATGTTTCGGCTAATAATTCCCAGGTTCAGTTTTACTTTTCCATCGAACAAAGAATGATTGATATCGGTTCGCGCAGAGAAAGTGCGTTTATCGGTATCAAGAAAAATACCTTCATTATTGTTGTAATTTGCTGTTGCTAAATAGTTGGTAACATTATTTCCACCGCGTATGGTTAAATTGTGTACCTGACTTATTGGGGAATGGGTAATTTCATTTAACCAATTTGTTGTAGCCCCTAAGTCGTCGCTTGCATCACGAATACCATCAGTAATTTGCTGGCGGTAATCATTGGCGGTTAACATGTTCAACTGATTTGAAATTTGTTGAGTACTCGTATATGCTGCATATTCAACTGTTGCATCGTAATTTCCACTGGCACGTTTAGTGGCAATTAAAATTACACCATTAGTACCGCGTGTACCATAAATAGCTGCTGCCGAACCATCTTTTAAAACATCAATCGATTCAATATCTTCAGGAGCAACAGAATTAAAATCACCCGGAACACCATCAATTAATACTAAAGGATTAACACTTGTGCCATTAAGTGTTGTATTTCCCCTTAAACTAATTGAAGTATTACTTAAAGGGTCACCACTTGAGTTCGTAATTGTTAAACCGGCAACTTTACCTTGTATTAATTGACCAATATCCTTAACCGAACCTTTTACAAATTGCTCAGCTTTAACTGATGAAACAGCACTGGTTAAATCCGTTTTTTTCATGGTGCCATAACCGATAGCAACAACTTCGTCAAGACCAATTATATCGTCTTGTAATTCAATATTAATAATACTTTTGTTAGCTAAAATATCTTTCGAAATCATCCCTATAAACGAAACCGTAATAATGGCATCTTCAGGAATGTTATTTAGAAAATATTCTCCATTATCGTCGGTAATTGTTCCTATGGTACTTCCTTTAACGATAACTGTTGCTCCCGGAATAGGTTCACTGTATTGGTTGGTTACTTTTCCTGAAACCGTTTTTGTTTGTTGTGTAGTGTTGGTCTCTTCATCTAATTGATTTGAAAGAACAATGTGCTTGCCTTCAACAACATATTCAACATCTGTACCTGCAAATAATTCATCAAGTATAGTGTAAATGTCTTGATCTTTAATATCGATATCGGTTGAACGTTCAACATCTATCAGTTTGTTGTTATAAAAAAAATTAAATTCTGTTTCATCTTCTATTTCCCTTAAAATATCAGAAATAGAGGAACTCGAATATGACAGTGAGATTTTAGTTTCTTGTGCATATGAGTTGATTGCATAGATTTGTCCGATGGACAATAGAAAAACAATAACAAAAGCTTTCATAAGTAGTAGAATTTTTCGACAGGATATAGTATACCCATGTCGGTTAGTTTCCAACTTTTTTTTCATAATTTTAGAGTGTTTAATTAGACATTAGCCTTTTAAGGCAATTGTTCTTTAAAAGTGTAGGTGTTGCCGCACCTTCACTTTCTTTTTATTGTTTAGTATTAGTTATGTTAATATTTGTTTTCTGATATTCGTTATTGTTATTTTTTGTTGCTTGTATAATGTTAAAATTAATTGGAGTTGTTAATTCAATGCACTTTAAAATTTGTGATAAATCTTCTCCTGTAAAACTTCCAGTAAACGCATAATCATTCATAGCGTTTAATGAATAATTGAATTTAACATTATACCAGCGCTCTAATTTTTTGATAACCTCAACCATAGCATCATTGTAGAATATTATTTTACCTGATTTCCATGCAATATATTTTTCAGGTTCAACTGTAACTACTTTTATGTTTCTTTTTTCAATATCGAATTTTGCTAATTCATTTACTTTAAGTGCAGTTAAGAATTTTTTCTCAGCGTTTTTATTCAGCAAAATATTAACGCTTCCTTCGGTTAATAATATTTCCTGAAACTTATCATTAGTATAAGATGAGATATTAAATTGAGTTCCAGTTGCTTCAACAATTATGTCGTTGATTTTAACTTGAAAAGGTTTGAATTTGTTTTTTGCTACTTCGAAATATGCTTCACCACTCATACTAATTAAGCGTTCTTTTCCTATAAACTGGTTTGGATATTCAATACTGGAATTTCCATTTAACCATACTTTAGTGCCATCGGGCAATGTAGTGGATGAGCGTAAAGTAGGAGGGGTTGATATTTTTGTATAAGTAATGTTTTCAGTGTATGAATTTATTTGTACGTGTTGATATATGGCAATTGATAATATGGGAATGATTAAAATGGCAGCAGCTTTTTGCAAATATGTTTTCCATTTTATCTTTTTCTTTTTAACGATTCTTTTTTTGACATTTTGCAGTGCTTCTGAACTATCTATTTTTTCCATCTTTTTGAGTAGTTCAATTTTCTCAGCAATATGGCTATAATTCTGAAGTGCGAATTTATCTTCAACATTCAGCAATTCTTTCTCCTCATTAAGTCCACCTGAAATGAACTTTCCTATAATTTCGTTCTTCATATTAATACTTTCTGTTATTATGACGAATTAAGGAAAGGGAATACGTACTTAAAAATGAAATATTTTTGAATTAAATTTATATGTTTCCTAATATGATTGCTAGTAGCACTGTTGGGATGTGTTGGTGAAGCTCTTTGCGTAATATTTTTAATGCTTTTCCAATGTGCTTTTCTACAGTACGGATAGATATTTTTTTCTGTTCAGCAATTTCAGTAGGTTTCATTCCTTCAAAACGATTCATAAGAAAGACTTCTTTACATACTGGTGAGAGTTTATCAATAGCCTGGTTTATTT
>JAQIBQ010000060.1 GCA_027859005.1 Prolixibacteraceae bacterium
CTGTTGGGGAATTATTCCCGTGAAGACTCTTTAATGGTTGAAAA
Source organism: Prolixibacteraceae bacterium (assembly GCA_027859005.1). Taxonomy (GTDB): domain Bacteria; phylum Bacteroidota; class Bacteroidia; order Bacteroidales; family Prolixibacteraceae; genus Roseimarinus. The sequence goes on from JAQIBQ010000060.1 coordinate 45, forward strand.
TTCAATTGAAATACTAAATAATCTGACAGAAACAATAAAACTAAGCCTAACCACCAACGTCTGGGGAAATTTTGAGATTTTCTTTATCGACAGCACAAATCGTGATGTATATAAAGGGCTTTTCAGATTGCAGACATCAGACACGTTCGGATATTCTTTTACCAACAAAATCAGCAGAAAGGATAGTCTTGCACTAATCGCTCATTTCGAACTGGCTCTTCAATTGACCTTAGTTTCCGACAGTGTCAAACAAAATTTTATTACCAACAGAATTGCTTTTGCTTTATTCCCTGTGTATTGGAACAACAATAAATATTTCGAAGAGGTAGTGGCTAATACAAAAGCAGCAAGCCTATTTATGTCGATGACACCCCAAGGTGTAAATCCCTTCAATTCTGAATTCAACCCGTTTGATAAAAATATTATAAGAACGGTTTATTCATCTAGTTTCATTGACTTACTCCCTCTTGCAAAACAACAATACACAAAATATAGGCTTCCATCATGGGTTAGCCACAATGACGTTGCCCTTTTAGTTTTCCCTTTTGTTCTGGTGTTATTTCTTTTAGTGGGATTATTTATTCTGCTTTACCAGAAGTTATTTGTTCACATTAAAAACAAACTGCTTCAATTCAATGTAATTTCAATGTTGAGCCTGCCAACTATAGGTATGTTACTGTCGCTTTTTTCAATGTTTACCTTCCTTCTCATTGAACCCTCATTTCATTTCAATGCAGAGAGTTTTGGCTTATCAATTCTAATTTCATTAATCATAGGTCTTCCGGCAGTTAATATTTTTCGATTGATTGAAATAGCCATTAATCGAAAAACACAGCATAAGTACCTAAAAACACTGTTGTTGTTTTTATCTACCAGCCTAATTCCAAGCGGAACTTTATTAGCAATTACCTATTTTAGCTTCAATGAAGATATTAATGATGAAGGAATAAAAGCCATGATCATTATTTTTCTGGTTTTTGTATTCATCGGCACTATCCGGGCTTTAATCAGCTTCTTTATTTTGAAAGAAAAAGAACTAAAGATTGAAAACGAAGTGAAGATTGCCAACCTCCGCGAACTAAAAACTAAGGCTGAGCTGAATGCTCTGCATTCCAAAATCAACCCGCATTTCCTTTATAATTCATTGAATTCCATAGCTGGCCTGGCCAAAACCGATGCCGATAAAACCGAACACATGGCGCTTTCATTGTCAAAGTTGTTCCGCTATTCTATCAACAAAGAGCAGACCGACTGGTCGACCTTTGCCGAAGAGATGGAAATGGTGCGAATCTACCTCGATATTGAAAAGGTGCGTTTCGATGATAGGCTGGAATTTACAATCGATTTACCCGAAGCGCTGAAAACTGTTAAAGTTCCTCGTTTCATCATTCAACCATTGGCCGAAAATGCCATTAAGCATGGAGTTTCGAAACTTATTACGAAAGGTGAAATTACAGTTACAGTTCGCAAAAACGACAAATGGATTGAAATTGTGGTGGCCGACAACGGGCCCGATTTCCCAGCTGAGCTGAACCCGGGTTTTGGTCTGCAAAGCATTTACGACAAACTGGAAATTATGTATCCCAAACGCTTTGAACTTCATTTTGTAAATTCGCCCAAGAAATTCATCCTAATTAAACTGGCTTAAATGAAAACCTACCGAACCATAATAATTGACGACGAAGCCATTGCTCGACAACGATTAACAACATTGCTGAAAGAATTTCAAGGTCAGTTTGAAATTGTTGGCGAAGCCAAAAACGGAATTGAAGGTGCCGAAATGATCAACATACTAAAGCCCGATTTGATTTTTCTCGACATTCAAATGCCTGGTAAAACGGGCTTTGAAATGCTCGAAATGTTGGAGCATGTTCCGCAAGTTGTGTTTTGCACCGCTTACGAAGAGTTTGCCCTAAAAGCTTTTAGCACGCTGGCCTTAGATTATTTGGTAAAACCCGTTGAGGTCGATCGTTTGCAACTTACATTGGATAAGTTGAACCGAAATTCAACTGAAAATTCTGGGTTACAAGTTCAGCAATTGCTCGATTTGGTACGTAATCATTCCGATAAAAAGAAAATGCAATCCATTCCTCATAAAATTGGCGACAGGGTTCTTCTAATAAAAACCGAGAAGATTACTCATTTCTGTGCCACCGATAAGTATGTAGAATTCTTTACCAACGACGGCAAAAAGTACCTTACCGAACTTAGTCTGAAAAAGCTCACCGACCGTTTGCCTAACAATTTTAAGCAAGTACAACGCAGCATTATAGTGAATGTGAATTTCGTTAAAGAATATCGGAAATACTTCAGGGGCAAGTACATTTTATTGCTCGACGATTTAAATAACACTAAACTCGAAACCGGGCGTTCATATACCGACGAACTTAAAGAGCTTATGGCAATTGAGTAGTTGCAATTCATTTTAACCGAAATATAAAAACCACCTTTTCATTGATTAAAAAGGTGGTTTCTATTTTTTAATGGGAACTTACCTTGCCACAATAAACCGCTGTGTTTGAATCCCCTTATCAGAATAAAGCGTAATCAGATAAATACCTTCAGGAACATCACTCACATCTAAATCGAAACGATGATTGCCAATACTAAACTGTGTTTGAAGGTGAACGATTTGGCGTTCGCGTCCAAAACAATTTTCACCTCACCCAGCCCTCTCCTTACCTCGACAAGCTCGGCAACCAAAGGAGAGGGAGGACAATCTTTAGATTGTCAGGGAGAGGTATTTTTATCGTGTTACAATAAACCTTTGTGTTTGAATGCCCTTATCGGAATAAAGCGTTATCAGATAAATACCTTCAGGAACATCACTCACATCTAAATCGAAATGATGACTACCAACACTAAACTGTGTTTGAGGCTGCAGTACCTGCCGCTCACGGCCAGTTAGATCTACCAAGGAAATTTTTCCATTTATGGCTTCGTTTAGATTGAAAGTGACGGTTGCATTACTGTTGGCTGGGTTAGGAAATACTTTAAAATTAGATACATCTAAGGTGTTTTTGCATTCATCGAAATATTTGCATTCGGGCTTTTCAGTGCCTAGCTTCTCCTTTGCATCCAAGTAATCAATTTCATTTAATAAATCCACGGTAATATGTTTTGGCAAGTCTGAAAGAAATTGATCTGTTGGTAAAAACCAATAAACTACATTTTGCTTGGGTTGGTCACCAAATATATTCTTCTTTATTACAATAGGTAGTAAAGTCAATCGATTTTTTGAATATTTACTCGATATCATTTCTTCAAGTCTAATTTTTGGCATACCCATCTTTAGAATAGTTTTCCCTTTTTCATCAGTTGCCAGCATTAAAACTTTCCCTTTGTGGTACTTCTCCAAATCTTGTTTATTCCTTGAAAAATTAAAATTTTCAGCTTTAAAATTACTAACGGTATTATCTTCATTTCTTTCTTTTTTACCATCTGTTTGAACACCAAATATCATTGAATTGTCCTTCAGTTTTGTAAAAGCCTGAATACCTACATTAAAAAGAAAGCGAAAAAAAATGGAGCTATCATTTAGTGTGAAGCCAAATTGTTCCAGCTCTTCTCTGTTCAATTCTATAAAATGAGTACTATCCATTAATTGTTCGGTATATACAAATTCTATTTTAGGTTTTTCAATTGTGGAAATTAAAATCTCTTCTTCAACAGGTTTTGGCAAATACATCCCCGATATCTTCTGTTTATTCTCTAAGATAAATTCATATACTACAGAATGATTTGCTTTGCTGGTATCAATAGAAATTATTCCATTTGTGATTTTTAAGGTTGAATCTGGATTAATGAAGTATTGTCCAGAAAAACTCATTGGAACACGTTCTTTTTTATTTGGAACAGTGTACCGATATTCTCCGCTTACCAGCGCTTTTGTCTGATCTGAATTTATAGAAAGCCAAATGGTGTTTTGCTTATCATTAAAGATAAATGCTTTTTTGTCGAACAATATAAGCTGGAAATCGCAAGAATCGTTTTTCAAATTATTATAAATGGCATAATTGCTCGTTTTTAATGTATTTGATTCTATAACATCAGGTCCTGACACTTCAACTTTTGTTTCAAGATCGTCAGCAGCTGAAACGCTTATTTTATTATTATTAGCGACTACAATTAAATCCTCATCAGGATTTATATTCATCTCTTCTTTAATTGGAATCGAATCAGCCGTTTGTAAAATCCCTTTTGGGATAGGGTAATTGGAATTTGGAATCTCCTCTGGCGCTTTAGGCCAAAGCAAAAATACACTAAGTATTACCGCGAATAGTGTCGTCATAATAATAATAATAATAATAATTTTTAAAAAATTACGGTGCCCTTTCTTAACCTCAACCTCAACCTCAGTCTTAATCTCAGCTTCAGTTATAATTTGGTTCACCTTTTCAATGTCCATCAACGGAGGATTCTTTTTTACCTGCTCAAAATAGTTATCGAGTCGTTTGTTCATGGCTTAAAGAATTAGGCTTACTACTTGACGTTGCTTTTCGGTGAGCATTTGCATTAAGCGTTCGCGACCGCGTTTAATGCGTTGTTTTACTGCCGATAAACTTCCTCCTTGAATTTTTCGTATTTCTTCCAATGGTAAATCACTAATATGGAAGAGGATGAGAGCCTCCCGCTGTAAATTGGGGAGCATGTCAATTTTTTGCATTATCAAACTGAGTTCTGTTCGGGTTTCTGCATCAACATTTAAATCGGCAATTAGCAAGGCTTCTTTTTCATTGTAATTGCCTCTGAATTTTTTCCGTCGGATTTGTTTCTTAAACAAGTTGCTGGCAATGGTAAATAAATAGCCGGCAAAAGCCGATGCATCTTCCAATTTATCAAACTGTTCGAAAGCTGCCAAAGCAGTGTCGTTTAGCAAATCTTCGGCATCGGCACGGCAAGAGGCCATGCTTCGGCAGTAATTTGAAAGCCGCTGGTGAATTGGCTCGTACAGTTTCATAAATTCAGCCTGTTTGATCATGCTTTGGTTTTGTGTTCTGTATGTATGTTCCTTAAGTAGTGAGGAAAGTTACATTTATTTTGAAATTTTCTGCAAATAGGAAATTTTTGCATTTAAGAATAGTTAAGGTTTCACAAATTTGAGCCTAATAAAAAGCAAACATAGGGCCCGGTCTTTCAAAAAGAGACTGGTCCTTTTAACCTTTCATTTGACATAGCATACTCTTTCATATGTTAAAAATCACTAGTTAATGCTCACATTTCATTACATTTGTGGCTTCAAAAAAATATGAAGTAATGAAACGACTAAAATTTAATTTTTAGGAGTTCCATCTGACAATTGAAAAATAAATAATACACAGATGAAAACGAAGAAAAGTATAATAGGAATAGGAAATGCATTGATGGATGTGGTTGTGAAACTTACAAACGATGAAATCCTAAACAAATATAAATTTCCAAAAGGAAGCATGACCTTAGTTGATGCTGAAACCTCATCAAATATCAATAAGGATACCGAAGCATTTGAAAAAATATTGGCACCCGGAGGTTCTGTTGCAAATACCGTAGATGGATTGGCTCACTTGGGAAGCGAAACTGCTTTTATTGGAAAAGTTGGGAACGATGAATTAGGCCAAAAATACAACGATGGAATGGTGACAGTTGGTGCTAAACCCTTATTGTTTAAGTCGGAAACATCAACAGGTGTTGCCATGGCATTAGTAACACCCGATTCGGAAAGAACTTTTGGTACTTACTTAGGTGCTGCTATCGAGTTATCTCCCGAAGACATTAGCATTGAATTGTTTCGCAATTACGACATTGCCTACATTGAAGGATACTTAGTGCAAAACCACGACTTGGTGCGTAAAGCAGCAGAAATGGCCCGAAAGGCCGGACTTACCATTGCTATTGATTTAGCAAGTTTTAATGTGGTTGAAGACAACATCGATTTCTTAAAAGAAATTGCTTCAGAATATGTCGATATCATTTTTGCCAACGAAGATGAAGCAAAAGCTTTTACCGGATTAGAACCAGAAGAAGCAGTACACGAATTTGCAAAAATATGTGATATTGCTGTTGTTAAAGTTGGAAAGAAAGGATCACTCATTCGTAGCAATAACGAATTCTTGAAAGTAGGTGTTATTGATACTACTTGTAACGATACAACTGGTGCAGGCGATTTATATGCTGCAGGATTTCTTTACGGCTTGTTGCAAAACATGAGTCTTTCGAAATGTGGCGAAATTGCTTCAATTGTTGCTGGAAAAGTAATTACGGTATACGGTGCTCGCATGAATGAATCGATGTGGAGCGATATTAAATACCAGGTTGCAGAACTAGGTTAAAAAAAGAAAAACCCCGCTGGGTGGTGCGGGGTAGGAATAATTAACAAGAGGAACTATATACTGGGTGTATATGTTTTGGGTATACTTTAAACGAATTAATGTTGAAATGGTTCAAGTATAAATCCTTTTTTTTTAATTATTATTTTTTCCCCTAATTTTTTTGAACAAATCAATCTTTAATCTTATCTTTTATCGAACTGTTTATCAATGTTTTTCAAAGAACTGATTGTTCTTTAAAAACAATTATCTTTGCACGAAATTTTTTTAATAATTGGGAAACAAATCAATGAATCATAAATCAGGCTTTGTAAATATTATCGGAAACCCCAATGTGGGTAAATCAACAATCATGAATACATTGGTTGGCGAGAAAATTTCGATTATTACATCTAAAATGCAAACAACACGTCACCGCATAAAAGGTATTGTTAGTGGCGACGACTTTCAGATTGTTTATTCCGATACACCGGGAATTCTAAAACCCAACTACAAGTTGCAGGAAAACATGATGAAGTATGTTGACACAGCCTTATCCGATGCTGATGTGATAATATACGTAACAGATGTTGTAGAGAAGTTTGATAAAAACTCGGAATATCTCGAGAAGGTAAAAAAATCGAACGTGCCTGTTATTGTGCTGATTAATAAAATTGACTTATCGGATCAAACCAAAGTAATGGAATTGTTTGATACTTGGAAAGCGGAATTGCCTACCGCGGAAATTCTTCCAGTATCAGCAACTGAGGCTTTTAATGTGGCTCCTATTTTCGACATGATTTTGGATAAAATTCCTGAAGGCCCAGCATTTTTCCCGAAAGATGAATTGACCGATAGAAACGAACGATTCTTTGTTCAAGAAATAATTCGAGAGAAAATATTATTGTATTATCAAAAGGAAGTTCCCTATTCTGTTGAAATTGAAGTTGAAAGTTTTACCAACGAAGAAAAGCTATTAAGTATTCGTGCCGTAATTTATGTGAACAGGGAAACTCAAAAAGGAATTATTATTGGTCACCAAGGACGAGCAATAAAACGAGTTGGTAGCGAAGCGCGAAAAGATATTGAGGAATTTTTCAGCAAAAAACTATTTCTCGATTTGTATGTTAAGGTGAGTAAAGGCTGGCGCGAAGAGGATAAAAAATTACGTGGCTTTGGCTACGACAAGCAATAAATAAAGAAGAAAATGAGCAATATAATCGCAATTGTAGGAAGACCAAATGTGGGTAAATCAACCCTGTTTAATCGAATGATTGAATCTCGTGCTGCAATTGTTGACGATGAGTCGGGAGTAACCCGCGACCGAAATTATGGAAAAGGAGAGTGGAATGGTGTTGAGTTTTCGATTATCGACACAGGTGGTTATGTAATGAACTCCGAAGATATATTCGAAGAAGAAATTCGGAAACAAGTTCTTTTAGCTATTGACGAAGCTGATGCTATAATATTTGTTTGTGATGTTGAAAGTGGTGTAACCGATTTAGATGATGAGGTGGCAAAGCTTCTACGTAAAGAACAAAAACCAGTTGTACTAGCAATAAATAAAGTCGACAATAACAAACGTATTCACGACTCCTACGAGTTTTACAATATTGGTCTAGGCGATCCCTATTGCATTTCGTCAATTAACGGAAGTGGTACAGGTGACCTGCTTGACAAAGTGGTTGAGATTTTACCAAAGGACACCGTTGTGGTTGAAGAAGAGGAAATACCTCATTTTTCAATTATTGGTAGACCCAATGTGGGTAAATCTTCGTTAATTAATGCGTTAACCGACGAGGAGCGTCATATTGTTACCGATATCGCAGGAACTACAAGAGATTCAATACATACTCGCTATAATAAATTTGGTCACGATTTTATCCTTACCGATACTGCCGGACTTCGTAAAAAAACACGTGTTCACGAGGATGTTGAGTTCTATTCTGTGATGAGATCGGTTAGAGCCATTGAAGAGTCTGATGTTTGCTTAATGTTGATTGATGCTACCAGAGGAATTGAGGCCCAGGACGTAAATATTTTCAGCCTAGCTCTAAACAATAAAAAAGGAATTGTAATTTTGGTTAACAAATGGGATTTAATTGAGAAAGACCAAAAATCGACTAAAGAATTTACCGAGACCATAAAAGAACGAATTGCTCCCTTCACCGATGTGCCGATCATTTTTACTTCGGCTCTAACCAAACAGAGAATCCTAAAGGCTTTTGAAATGGCCATGAAGGTTTATGAGAGTCGCAAAGGAAGAATTAAAACATCGGTTTTAAATCAGTACTTATTGGAAGATATTGAGCAGTATTCACCACCTTCTGTGAAAGGGAAATACATCAAAATAAAATACGTAACACAGTTGCCAACACCAACACCTACGTTTGCATTTTATGCCAATTT
>JAQIBQ010000065.1 GCA_027859005.1 Prolixibacteraceae bacterium
GGTACACTCAAACTGGAGTGGCATCGTTTGGCATTGGATCTTTCGAAATTGTTGAGGCCATAGAGAATTCGCAAGCAGTATTTTTGGTGAAAACAAAAGTGACCAACTATAGCAATGTAGCAGGAATGGTGAAATATACCTTCCAAATGGGTGGCGGTCGTCGAGGTGGTGGTTTCTTTGGAGGAGGTGGTCAAGATCGAGAAACAGAAAATCGAACATACTTGATTGAAGCCAAGCAAACCAAAGAAATCCAAATGGTGCTTTCCGAAATGCCCAATTCAGTAATATTTAATACCCTTCTTTCTGAGAATATACCTGCAAGTAGTATGCAGTTTGGTTTAAGATCAGAGAAGGATGAAAAACGTAAAATTGAAGAATACGAAAAGGTAATCGATAAACAAGTAGAATTCGCATTGCCAGGCGAATTGATTGTAGACAACGACGATGAAGGATTTTCGATCTACGATCCTTCTCTCGAAAATCCTTTGCGAAAGTTTGTTGAGCAACAGAGAAATAAAGATAACGATAGCGAATTTGTTGGTCAAGGTTGGGGTCAAGCGCCAGCCACTTGGAGTAAAATGGCCGATGCCGATTATTACGGAAAAATTGTTCATTCGGCCATGGTTATTCGCTCTGGCGAAGGCAATAAAACTGCAACATGGAAACGAGAACTTAACAACGAAGGTTATTACGATATTTTTGTTCATTTAAAAAAAGATAGTGGTTCTGGTGGACACCGCAGAAGGGGGCAAAGAGACACTAAGGGTAAATATGTTTATACAGTAAATCATGCCGATGGAGTTGAAAAGGTTGAGTTGGAGGCCAAAGATTTTGAAAATGGTTGGAATCTTTTAGGTTCATTTTATATTTCAGCTGACTCAAGCCAAGTAACTTTATCGAACGAAGGTGGTACCAATAGAATTGTTGCCGATGCTGTAAAATGGGTATTACAACGATAATATGAAAAAAATCTCACAGATCACACGAATCACGCGGATGAAAATGTAAAGGATAAAGTATTAAGAAGGAAAAACAGAACGATTCAAATTAAAGAAATGGAATCTGTGCAATCCGATTAATCCGTGGGAAAAAAGGTTTGTATACTTTATAGATCAATAGCGTCCGAAACGATTGGTTAAAACTGTTATATGTTGAAAAAAATGAGTAAGTTTTCGGTTGCACCCGAATATAAAGTGTTGTTTTTTAGGATACTTGATTGGCCTCATTTAAAATGGTCTTATGTTTTATTGAAATCTTTAGAAAGACCGGGAAGCTTCGAGCTAGTGAGAAGATCACCCGGCCGCACTTAAGATTTCAGTAAATAAAGAAGTTATTTTAAAGGGAGCCTTGACTTTTTTTCCTTCGTTTTTTGTGTTAAGACAAAAAAGGAAGTCGGGTTTGGGCGAAGCGCCAAATTTATTTAGGACAGAATTGATTATAGATTAAAAAATCACACAGATCACACGAATTACAAGGATGAAAAAGGAAAAAATAAAGGATAAAGGAAAAAAGAACGATTCAGTTTTCAAGAAATAGGATCTGTGAAATCCGATTAATCCGTGAGACATAAAATTATGAAAAATAAAAAAACAACAATAAATATGAAGAGTAAAATAGCTTTTGTAGCAATACTATTTTTCCTGATGTTTCAAATAAAAACGGTTGAATCTCAGGAGCTATTAACTATAGATAGAACATTAGAAATAGCCTACGAAAATAGTCCGTCGATATTGCAATCCAAGCTAAACCTTGTTCGCAGTCGTGAGTTTCTGAATGCTCAAAATGCATCGTTGAAATCAAAATTTGCATTAAGTGTCGATCCTTTTAGTTACAGTAAAAGTCGAGAATATTCACAAGATTTTCAGGAATGGCGGACCTACGAGAACCTTGGTTCAAATGGTGCCTTTAGCATTTCACAACCCATAAAAGCAACAGATGGAACACTAACATTAATCGATCGCTTTGGTTATCAAAGTAGCACCTTGAACGATAACGATGCTGTTAATAGTTTTAGCAACAACGTACAGTTACGATTCGATCAGCCCATTTTTACCTACAATCGTACAAAAATGAGCCTTAAAGAATTGGAGCTCGATTTAGAAAATGCATTGCTAAACTATTCCATGCAGAAACTTTTCATTGAACGTCAGGTTAGCCAGTATTTCTATCAGGTATATCAACAACAGCAAAGTTTAACTATAAGTCGTGAGGAATTGAGTAATCAAGAAACTTCTTACGAAATTATTAAAAACAAAGTAGGTGCAGGTTTAGCTGCCAAAGAAGAATTGTGGCAATCTGAATTGAATTTGGCCAATGCACGTTCTTCGGTTTACAATGCTGAAGTTGGATTAGAAAATGCCAAAGACCAGTTGAAACAAACCATTGGACTCGACTTAAATACTACAATCGATGTTATTGCAAGTGTTGATGTAAAAACAATTGACGTAGAATTGGTCGATGCCATCGACTATGCCTTGAAACACCGAATGGAATTACGCCAACGAGAAATTGATATAGAAAACTCACAGTTTAACCTAATCAGAACCAATTCTAATAATGAGTTTAAAGGAAACGTTTCCCTTGCTGTTGGTTTATTTGGCGATAACGAAAATGTTGGTGGAATTTATCAAAATCCAACCGATAATCAGGATGTAAGTCTTTCGTTTCAAATTCCACTTTGGGATTGGGGACAAAAGAAGGCACAGATTAAAGCTGCCGAAGCCGGTCTTGAAATACAAGAGCTTAACCTAAAAGACGAGAAGGTTTCTATACAGCTGAAC
>JAQIBQ010000104.1 GCA_027859005.1 Prolixibacteraceae bacterium
TTTATTTTTTTCATCAAGTGCATACCCTTTTTCCCAAACATAGTTGGCTTGCCTATTCGGCAATAATTGTATCGAATTTTATTTTTGAATGCAATTATTCATTTATCTCTTTTTCATACAATTAACGCCCATTGAACGATTAAAAATCACTATTAAATTAGTAACTGAATTTCTGATCCAATTAGGAAACCATTTTTGGTCTTCAAACTCAAATAACTGAATACGTTTCATTTTACAAGTATTGATTCTGGATTTAATACATCATTAAACACTTTAGGTTTATTCATTTGGGAAATTCAATTCCATTTCATTTTTAATTTTTTTAAAGTTTTTCGAATTGAAAACCCTATTTTCGTGAAATAAAACAATTGCGATATGACCAAATACCGTCACCTTTTTTTCGATCTCGACAATACGCTTTACGATTTTGAAGCCAACTCTTATTTGGCATTAGAAACTGTTTTTCAACAATTAAAAATTGTGGAAAATCTTCCTTCGTTCGAAGAATACTTTAAGGTGTATTCCCGTATTAACGATAATCTTTGGGCCTTATATCGTGAAAAGAAAATGGCAAAAGATGTGTTGCGCGGTAAGCGGCATAAAAACAGTCTGGCTGAGTTTAACATTGAACCACCCATTGCGCCACTAGAAATTGACAACAGGTATTTAAAAAACATGACTACCCAAACAGAACTTTTCCCTGGTGCTATTGAATTGCTAAACGCCCTTAGGAAAAAAGGCTATAACATGCACATTATTACCAACGGTTTTAAAGAAGTTCAAAACGATAAACTAATTAACACTGGACTCAAAGAATACTTCACCGATATTTATATTTCAGAGGAAATTAAATCGCCCAAACCGTCGCGAGAAATATTTGAACACGCCATAAAAAGCAGTAATGCCCGAAAAGCTGAAAGTATAATGATAGGCGATTCGTGGGAAAGCGACATTGTAGGAGCCAAAAACTTTGGCATCGATCAGGTGTATTTCAAACTAAACGACTTGCCTGTTGATGAAGCAAACTATGGGAAAGCAACACATACGATAACTGAATTGAACCAATTACGAACTATATTATAAAAACCAAAATGAAGAAATTAATCCGATCTGTACTTTTCTTACTTGTTATAGCAGGTGCTCTTTTTGTATTTAAACCTACTTCAAGCGATTTTGAAACTTGGGTAAAGAAAGAAGGTGTTGAAAAAAGAGGAAATGCTAAAGGTGAAAACATTGTAGAAAAATTAGTTGACAAAGGTGTTACTACTGCTACTCAACTTCAAATATTAGCTACATACAGGTATACCGACAATAAAGTTTTTGCTATTGTTGATGCTCATGCAAACGGTGAAAAAATGCAGTTTGTTGGTATTGCCACATTGTGGCTTCAACTGCCCAATATTGATTGAAGTGTATTTGCTTAGCATCTCAAAGATGCTTAGCAAGAAACTAATCCATTTTATAAAACAGATGGTTACCAAACCCTAGCAGTAGCTAAAAAGAACAATCCTACTAGCTGAGGAATGCCCAAACCAGCGAGTAAAACTATTTCTCCTCTAGGCTCGATATATTTTAGTCAATTATTTAGACAAAAATAAGGAACCGTTCTTTCAAAAAGAGAACGGTTCTTTACATATGCTCCTTAAGTGGAAGAAAAATACGATCTACTTAAAAAGTGATGGCATACTTCCTATAAGTAATAAAACTTAAGTTTTTTGTTTTTTCTTTTTAGCAGCAGGAAATAAAACATTATTCAGAATTAAGCGATAGCCTGGAGAATTGGGATACAGATTCAAATCAGTTGGAGGATCGCCTACTGCATGTCGGTAATCTTCAGGGTCGTGACCACCATAAAAAGTCCAAGTTCCGTTTCCGTATTCACTGTGAATGTAGCGGGCTTCGTTGGCCGATTTTAATTCACCCATAACTAACACTTCGGGTTTAAGAAATTTCTTATTGTATGAAGTAGTTTGTCCCATAAAACCTTTAATCACCCGTGTGTGATTTTGGCACAACATGGTTGGGACAGGATCCCATTTCGCTGAATAATCGAAAAGTGTAAAATAATCAGACGCCATATTTACTTTCCGCGTTTCAGTAGCATCGATATCGGAAAATTCATATTTGTATGGATCTGTAACAACTGTAAAATCCTGAAAGGCAAAAGTTCGTGAATAATCTAGATGATCATTCATATTGGGCGATGCTGGATCTCCATCGTACATGTATTCACAAATATCAGTTCCTTCGGCAGCCAAAGCAATATCGTATGTATCGGTTGCCGCACACATGGCAAAAAGAAAACCTCCATTGGCCACAAAGGCTTGAATGGATTTTGAAACAACCAATTTCATTTCCGAAACTTTCAAAAATCCCATTTGCTGAGCCAGCACTTCATTGGTCTTCACTTCTTGCTGATACCAAGGCATGTGCTGGTAATTGCGGTAAAACTTACCGTATTGCCCGGTGAAGTCTTCATGGTGCAAATGCAACCAATCGTAATCCGAAAGTTCCCCTTCAAGAATTTCCGCATCGTATATGGTTTCGTAAGGAATTTCGGCATAGGTTAAAACCATGGTAACTGCATCATCCCATGGTTGCTTATTGGGTGGAGAGTACACTGCAACTTTAGGTGCTTTTTGCATGGGAATCACATCCATATTTTGCGACGGACTAGAGATTTCATTTAAAATTAAATTCACCTTACCATCGGCAATTACATCGAAAGAAACCCCACGAATTAAACATTCGCTTTCAATTTCTTTCACATAAGGAATTAGGAAACTTCCACCCCGATAATTTAACAACCACTTCACTTCAACACCTCGTTCGAGTGTCCAAAAGGCTATACCATACGATTTCAAATGATTCTTTTGACTCTTGTCCATCTGTATTAATATCGATGAAGAAAAAGCTGAAGTTCCAAATAAAAGGATGGCTATGACAAGTAGTAATTGTTTCATAATTGTTTAAAAAGGAGTATCGTCGGGTGCTGAATTTCCGAATGGATTAACAGGAACTTCCATTGGAGGTGCAATGCCAGGTGCACCTCTGTCTTCATTCATTTTTGAACTAAAAGTTACACCACCACCGGTATCAAAATCCGTTGGATATTCTTCCATATCGATAAATTTAGCCAATTCTTTGCGGAAGGTTAAACGTACATCGCCTACTGCACCATTACGGTGTTTGGCAATAATAAGCTCAGCTACATTTTGTAACGAATTTCCTTCTTCGTCTTCAGTAATACCATAATATTCAGGTCTGTGAATAAAACAAACCATATCGGCATCCTGTTCAATTGCTCCCGATTCACGTAAATCGGACAATTGAGGTCTTTTCCCTTCGCGCGATTCAACTGAACGATTCAACTGAGAGAGAGCAATAATAGGAACATCTAATTCCTTCGCGATAGCCTTTAATGAGCGAGAAATCAAACTCACTTCTTGCTCACGACTTCCACGGTTGTCGCTTCCAGCAGTCATCAGCTGAAGGTAATCGACTAATATAATTCCTATGTCGTGTTGCATTTTCAATCTTCGAGTTTTAGCTCTAAATTCGAAGATAGAAAGTGCTGGAGTATCGTCAATAAAAATAGGCGCCTCGTCTAAAGTTTGGATGGATGCATTTAATCTATCCCAGTCATCGCCCACCAAACTTCCCTTTTTAATTTTATCGGAGCCCAATTCCGACTCAGAAGCAATCATACGATTTACAAGCTGAATGGATGACATCTCCAATGAAAACATAGCCACCGGTTTTTTCCATTCAACAGCCATATTTCGCATCATTGAAAGTACGAAAGCAGTTTTTCCCATTGCAGGACGAGCAGCAATAATTACCAAGTCGGTTTTCTGCCAACCCGCAGTTATTCGATCTACTTTTGTAAATCCGGAAGGTATTCCAGAAAGACCATCGTCGCGTTGACTTGCCTCTTCGATAAGAGCAATAGCTTCTTTCAAAATTGGCTTAATCGGTTGGGTTTCCTTTTTAATGTTCCCTTCCGAAATTTTGAAAATAGCCGATTCTGCTTGGTTGATCAATTCATCAACATCTTTGGTATCGTCGTATGCATTCGCTTGAATCTCGGAACAAGAACGAATTAGCTCACGTTGAATGTATTTCTGCGCAATAATTCGAGCATGAAATTCGAGGTGAGCTGCCGAGGCAACTTTACTTGTTAGTTGTGTGATATAATAAGGACCACCTACTTTTTCTAACAAGTCACGATTTTTCAATTCCTGGGTAACAATGAGCAAATCAACTGGATGATCCTGCATCGAAAGCTCTTTTATTACCTTAAATATTTCACGGTGCTCTTCCTTATAAAAACAATCTTCGATCAATACATCGGCAACGCCAATAAACGCGTCACGCTCAAGCATTAATGCGCCCAAAACAGCCTCTTCTACATCAGTAGCTTGTGGAGGTAACTTCCCCAATTGAGCATTCAATTGATCAATATTTACAGGAGCTTTTCGTTTGTTCGTAGTGGCCATTAAAATGTATTATGAAAAGTGAATTTTATTTAGTATTTGAAAAACAAGAACATCAAATTTATAAAAAATGAGATAGTATATTGATCTATAATTCAAATAGTTTTTAACTAAATTTAAGGTCGGATTCAATCAGCTGACTTACAATATCTTTCAAATTTAAACCCATTGCATTTAGTTGCTGAGGGATAAAACTGGTTGCTGTCATTCCGGGAACGGTATTGATTTCTAAGAAGTAGAATTCATTGTTCTTCATTATAAAGTCAACTCGAACAATGCCATGACAATCAATTAATTTATACAGTTTAACGGACAATTCCTGGCATTCTTTAATTTTTTCATCGGTCAAACGAGCAGGTGTTATTTCAGTTGCACCTCCTATTTCATATTTCGAATCGAAATCAAAAAAGTCACCTTTAGGAATTACTTCCGTAGGTAGAAAAGGAACAATTTCTCCATTTAATTCACATACACCAACAGCCAGCTCCATCCCTTCGATAAATTCCTCAACAAGGCAGTCACCGCTTTCTTTATAAGCTAGTTCAGCAGCAGGTACAACTTCTTCTAATGCTCTCACTTTTGTAACACCAAAACTCGACCCTCCGCCACTTGGTTTAATGAATAAAGGCAAGCCTAATTCGCTGACAAGTTTTTCAGGGTATAAAACATCGCCCTTTTGAAAATAGGCCGATTTAGCCATTCGAATATTGAAGGAACGTAAAAAATTATCGCAATAGAACTTATGAAAAGTTAATGCCGAAGCATAAACACTTGAGGCAGAATATGGGATTTTTAGCATGTCGAAATAGCCTTGCAATACACCATCTTCACCAGGTGTTCCATGGATCATTATGAAAGCATATTCGGGTTTTATTTTCACTCCATTCAACTGAAAACTAAAGTCACCTTTCTCTACCACTGCAATAATTTCTTCACCATCTAAAACGACCCATTCATCGAAACGCATCCGGATCAACCAAGGCTTATATTTATTGGTATCGATATTACTTAATATGTTGGCACTACTCTTTATACTTACTACATATTCAGAAGAGTCGCCTCCACCAATCACTGCAATGTTCTTTTTCATACTTATTCGGTTCTATTTGCAATGTATTGTCTCCACTTATCAATCAACAGTTGCATATCGTTGGCCAATTCCGATTCGAAAAACATTTCTTCGCCAGTTGCTGGATGTACAAAACCCAGCGATTTAGCATGTAAGGCCTGTCGTGGACAAATGTTAAAACAATTGTTTACAAACTGCTTGTACTTTGTGAAAGTTGTACCTCTGAGAATAGTATCGCCTCCATAATTCGAATCGTTAAACAATGGATGATTGATGTGTTTTAAATGTACACGTATTTGGTGAGTTCTACCCGTTTCAAGCTTACACTCCACCAAACTAACGTATCCCATATCTTCCAGCGTTTTGTAGTGGGTAACTGCATGTTTTCCATAATCTCCTTCTGGAAAAACGGTGAAAACCTGTCGGTTTTTTAAGCTACGGCCAATGTGCCCTGTAATGGTCCCTTCCGGTTCTTTTGGAATTCCCCAAACAACTGCCTGATAGGTTCGCTTTGTTGTTTTATTAAAGAACTGTAAAGACAAACTAGTTTTTGCTTCTTCGGTTTTTGCAACTACCAACAATCCAGAAGTATCCTTATCGATACGATGCACTAAACCGGGACGAGGATCCTCAGAATCGAAGAAAGGCAAATCCTTAAATCGAAAAGCTAAAGCATTTACCAATGTACTATCGTAATTACCATGCCCTGGGTGAACCACCATTCCTGCAGGTTTATTTACCACCATTAAATGATCGTCTTCGTAAACTACATTTAGAGGAATATCTTGTGCAATTATTCTTAATTCTCGTCGAGGATAATCAAGCACAATGGTAACTACATCTTTGGGCTTAATTTTATAATTTGATTTTACCTTAACTTCATTCACCAAAATACTACCTGCATCGGCAGCCAATTGTATTCGATTACGTGAGGTTCCTTCCATCCGACCGGCCAAAAATTTATCAATACGCATTTGTTTTTGTCCCAGATCGGCCTCGAACTTAAAGTGTTCGAATAAACCACCATCCTCTACTTCATCAAAATCATCAGGTTTTTCCTGCATACTAGTAGTTTATTTCGTTTGCTAAATCTATTTTTTCCTGATCATTTGTTAACCACAAATCAATTGAGGTACCTAAACCAACAAGCTTGCTTGAAGAGTTTTCGGGATCTTGTTTCCAAACCCTTGCGAATAATGAGTCTTCGGCAGTTACAAAAGAGTTATCGTAAATCATTGCGCCCGTATTAAGCTCTACAGCAAAAAGCAAATCTCTGGCTTCGTCAATTGTTAAGCTAAGCACGTTGGGGATCTCTGTTACCTCATTGCTTAAGCCAATACCAACCACTAAATCTACAGCAGTACCTTTAATCAGAAGCGTATCGTCGGGTAAAGGTTCACCATGCAAACTCTTTTCTAAAACCAGATTAATGAATTCAGAAGGTCGTTGTTTTATTTGCCCTAAACGCAAGCCAGCATTTTCTAACCTACTTTTAGCCTCCCTCAGCGAAACGTCAACAATAAATGGAAGAATCACTTTTTCGGGCGAAATTGCAGAAATAGTTAAATAAATATTTCTACGTTGTTTTACATGGTAGCCAAACTCTGGATGCTGTGCAATTATAGTACCTGGAATAGCATCAGGCACAAAAACAGAATCGATAATATTGTATCGAAGCCTGTTTTCTTTCACAACAATTTTCACTTCACTTTCAGTTAAGCCAATAAAATCTGGCACTGTCATTGTTTTACCGTGATGGGTATACACCTTAATTAACAACATCGTCAAATAGAGTAATACTACGACTACAACAACAGCTAACGAAAGATGAAATAAGAATTTTTTACTTTTAAGGAATGCTTTTAGACTCATATCCAACTTAAATGGTTTCAACAAAAATAAGCTAGAAAATTTTGTATGCCCTCTATTTTGTAAAAATATTTAAAGACAAACATTTCTATTACTTTCATTTTTAAGAAATAGTGCTAGAAATAAGTAGAAATTGCAGTTGTTTTCTAATGCAGGCAAAACAAACTTACTTCTTACAAACACAAAAAGGCAAAGAAAATCTATTCTTCACCTTGCCGTGCAAACTCGAAAGTATTTAAAACCTAACGCTTGTGACGAGGCTCGTCAGAAACAGTTAATTTTCTTCTACCCTTAGCCCTGCGTGACTTAATCACTTTACGGCCGTTTACAGTCGACATTCTCTCACGGAATCCGTGTTTATTTTTTCTCTTCCTATTTGAAGGCTGAAATGTACGCTTTGTCATCGTTATTCTTTATTTGAAAGATCAAACTAGCCTTAAAACTAGCAATCACTTTTTAGGTTTCACAATTTTACCTCTTGATTTTTCGGAGTGCAAAAATAAATGAATTTTTATAGCAAACAAAATTTTAGCACTATACTATTGGCAAATAAACTATTTTTTTTGTTTCAAAGAAAGATTCTTCAAAGAAATCGGGTATATCAAACACCTTAATTCTTTTTGCAAAAGCTGAAAT
>JAQIBQ010000179.1 GCA_027859005.1 Prolixibacteraceae bacterium
CAATAAAATTTTAGCCAGTTTTTATCGAGCGGCGGCATTATTTCTCACTTTTTTAGCTGAAGAATTGAAGCGAAGCGGAAATCGTGAACACCATAAATAAAAATACCGTGAATCAAAAAAGTGAGAGCCATTTCGGCTTGAGAAAGAAAGCTATAAAGTAATTCTAATGTGAACAAAGCTATAAGTGTTGTAGGATATCATCATAACATTTATTTAAGTTCATCCAACAGGATTATGACGTGATCCCTACTCTTTAATCAGTTTGTTGTAAAAAGCACCCTCATCATTTCGTATTCTTAAAATATAACTTCCTTTATTTAAATCAGAAATATCGATGATTCTCTTTCCTTCAATTTTAGGAATCGATAAAATCAACTGACCTTGCAGGTTGTATAATTTAGCACTTGATTCTGAAATGCTTTCAATTGTTAGTTGGTTAACAATGGGGTTTGGATATACCTTGAGGCCATCGATAGTAGCGATTGATTCAATTCCAATTGCTTGATCGATTAAAATTTCAAACTCTTTTTCCATTGAGTTTCCTAAACTATCTACTGCTTCAATAAACAAAGTATAGAATTGTCGTTTAGAATAATCAAAGGTTTTTAAGGTTTTTAAACTATCGTTTTCGACAAAAAAATTGGCAGGGGCATAGTCTTCGGTAAAGACAGAGAAGTTACCTTTGAGCTTATAGCTATACGAATTGTCGGGAAATTCATCTTCAATCTTAACTAAAGAGACAAATGATCCTGGAGGCAAGTTCTCCTTTACCGATTGATTGGGCAAAATGATATCGATAGGACCAGGAAATTTGGGTTTAATCCCCAGTATTGCACCTTGGTTTTTTGTGAAGTCATAGCTTCCTGGTGCTAAGTTGTTAATGTTGAAATAACCATTCATTGAACCGCTCCAACCCCAATTTAAATGGAAGATTCCTGATTCGTCAATACCATCAATGTTCCAGGCATGGCCCGATTGACCATCGTCACCATCTCCGTGATAGATTATTGGATATCCATTTTGAAGATTTTCTATCAAAATTGCTTTCCATTCATCATCATCTTCTACACGGTCGATTGATTTTGTTGTTTCAGAATAGTTAAAATAATTTTTTAAAGCACCTGAAGCTGTTTTGGTTAAAGCTCCTGAACCATCGGCGCCAAAATCCATGTTAACGGTTACTGCACAATGGTACAAAAACCTTGCGTTGTGTTCGTTTGCCGATGTTAAAGGCATTGAATCCCAAGCGTAAGGAATTTCTTCGTCAAAGTTAACCTTTTGTGAACCGTATAATTCGTGTACATAACTTGCTTTACCTTGTCCCTGAGTTGGATATTCATAACAACTCATTGCCTGAGCCATTGAAACGGCAACACAGCCAACATAGGCATATCCACCAGGTCCTTCTTCATCTTCAGGGCAAAAGGTATTCCAGTTTCTGCCTTGGTCCCATTTAACTTTTATCAAAGGATCGACTTTTATTGAACTTGCCGATTTCAAAGAATATGCTTCTTGTTCCCAACCTTTATGTTTTCCTGCAGTATTGTCGTTAATTCGACGTGTTATCTTTTGGTTGGTGTTGTTCATCCACCATCTTAAATGATCGGGCCATTGTTGCGAATCAATATAATCGGATTCCAAAGAGTATGCAATAATAGGTTCCACTTTATCGTCAGCAGAGATTAATACAAAGCCTTTTGGTGATAAATGCACTGCATAGCTGGTTGTTAGTCCATTGTATTTTACTTTTTCAATAGATTTTACACTTTGATTTGATAGGGCTTTTTGCGATAAGAAATCCTTGGCAAAAACTGCAATTTGTAAACTTGATAAACCTTCGGCAAAAACCGAAAAATTTAAAATAAGTCCCATCAATATAACTAGTAATCTTTTCATTTTATTTAGGTATAATAACTTTAGCTCAACATTTACAAAGATAAACTTCTGTTTGAAATTCTATAACGATATTAATCATTTAAAATTCTTCAATTTTATAGACGAAGCACATTGTATAAGCTTACAATTTATTTATAACAAAAATATGAATAAGAAGTTTAAAGCAAAAAAAAACCGCCCGAAGGCGGTTTTTTTAATTGATATAATAGTAATGATCTATTTAAAAGCTTTAGGTAATCTTATTTTACCTGATTTAAGTGTTTCTGAAGAATTTACATTAATTCCAGCAGCTACACTTTTAGTCCAATTGGTAGCTCCAAATATATTGTTCCATCCATCATTATCAGCATTACCATCATCAAGAAAGTAATATGATCCCCACCAGATATCATCATTTGTATAAATACTTCCATCGGCATTTATATTAAGAATAATAGTAGCAAAATCACCACCATCGTAAATTTCTAATGAGTTTGAAGCGCCATCTCCATATAAGTCACCTAATTCTATCCAGCTATATTCAAGGTCGGCATCATATGGTAATGTAATTGTAATTGTCGCAAAATCTCCATCAAATGTTGCAGGAATAGGAACAGCACTAAAATACATTCCGGTAATTAATACTTGGTCAGCATTATCTGGATCTGCAGTAATTTCAACTGAAAATGGTTCATCAGGGTATCCATAATCAGCAACAGCAGATAAGCCATCTACATCATATGATCCAAGTATCATGTCCATTTCATATCCGTAAGAGATTAACCAACCAATTTCTGTAATTGGGTCGTCTTCGTTGGCTATTTCGTCAATACCACTTTCAATTACATTGTTTGGATTACCAAATACATCGGTGAAAGTACCTGCATCAACTTCGAGGTAAATGCTTTCGCCATAATCTGGAGTGAAAGGTTTGTAGATTGAAATAGATGTTCCGTCTTCAGCAACCATTACATTTGCCGCAGGAACTTCGTATACCGATTTAACACCAGCACTTACTACGATTAAACGAACGCTTCCATCTTCAGCATCACTGCTTACAGCAACAGGAGCAGAAAGTTCAATTACAAATTCAGGATCGGCAACTGCACTAGCAGCAGTAGGAACAACGGTTTCAACATCAACGTCCCATCCTACTTTAGCCACTCTCCAATATAAACCTTCAAATCCATCTTGAGCTTCATTAAAACCTGTTGTAAAGCTAGCAACTGGGTTTCCAACTAAGTCAGTTACGGCACCTTCTGCAAACGAAAGCCAAATATATTCGCCATCGTTAGCTGAACGAGATTGTGAAACAATAACCTGATAAGGGTTTTCTGAATCTACTACTGCATCACCTGCAACAGCATCAACTCCTTCGTAGAAGTACGAGAATGTAAATTTACTAGCATCTGCTGCACCAATTGGTTCGTCGAAAACAAGTACAACTTCCATTGTGGTTGATTGTTCGGCATCATAAGCCGGGCCTGGATCAACACCTACTAAAACTGGGTTGTAAGCATCGGTTGTTGAAACCATTAATTTTACAACATCAGACAGAACACCATCTTCGTTTTGAGCAACTGTAAAAATTTCGTATTTCGTATTTTGTGTTAAACCACCTATTTCATACATGATTTTTACATCGGCTTCTAAAACTTCGGTATAAGCAGCATCAAGAGCTTCCACATTCCCTTGAATTAAAAGCGTTGAATCAGGAGCTACATTACCTACACCTTCAACTAACACACCTGTGATGAAACCGGTTGCTGTGCTAGATACGCTCACCACTATCGATGAGTCTTTTACTTCTTCCATTTTTATAGTAACGGTAGGAGCTGCCTCTAAATCTGTGCTTTCGAACTTCTCGAATTCAGTACAACTAACAAAGAACAAGAGGAGGCCTGAAATTGCACCTAATATTATTTTTTTCATATTCATAATTTCAAGTCGTTAAATTATTTTCTAAATCTATTTAATTTAGAATCGTTAATCTTTTTTGAATTCGATAATGAGGCCGATTTATTCATGGTCCAATAGGTATCGAAAACATCCCAAACATCACCTTTATATTGGTCATTCATTTCCATTCCCCACTGATCTACATGCATACTGCCGTCTTCAGATATAGTACCAACTAAGTTTATGGTTTTTAATAGGTTTGGATAACCCTCGGCAGCATAAATAAGTGTACTTCCATAACCGTATGCGTCTCCAGCATCTGTACCTGCAGCAAATGTAATAGTCATTGCTTCGAGGTCGAAAGTACCAATAACAGGGAGATATCCACCTCCAGAAGTACCAATTCCAGTAAATAAGAGGTTATTTGTATCTTCAGGATCAGCTTCTGTAACAACAGTCCAAGCTTCGTCCCAATCACCAGGGACACCATAACTTTTTGCATCAACAGTGTATGTTCCAATGTAGTCTTTTAATGGATGCTCATTATCAATTAAAGTTACAATTGCAGTACTAAATGCGCCAAAATCATAATCTAATGAATTTGATGTAAGCGTTAACGATAATTCTTTGTTACCTGTAAAGATATCATTGTCGGTAGGTTGAATCCAAATTGTGTCGTATCCCCAACCATCGGCAAAAGTTAATTCTGTAGTTGAGTTTAGAACTGTAAAATCACTACCTTCTACTGCAGCAGTTCCTAAAACATCGGCTCCTACAGTAAAAGTTACATTGATAGCTGGACTACCTAATTCTGCCGCTACCATAACAGGAATTCCTATGGCTCCACCTTGTTCAGGTGCGCTGGAATTTCCTAGAAAAGCAACAAAATATTTTGACTCATCGAATTTGATGATTTCGTTTTCACAAGAAGTGAAAGTTCCGACAGCCAAAAATATGAGTAATATATATACTATTTTTTTC
>JAQIBQ010000196.1 GCA_027859005.1 Prolixibacteraceae bacterium
GTTTCCTACTTTTAAAAATAAATATTTGAATGTAATGTTTTTATGGGCATGGTAATTCATTATTGTTTTTTTTATTAATTGAAAAAGATCACAACATTATTAATCTGAAAAAGAATATCACATATTAATGGCTAATCACAGTAACGTCAATATTCCATTCGAAATAATAAAAATCCAAAGTCGGGTTGTACATTTAAAGATGGTAAATTTTAATATAAAAACTGGATTAGTTTTTATTGTTAGCCAAGGATTCAGGAAAATATTATTTTAAAAATTAAATTAAATTGCATTATAAAATGCTATTTCAAATTGTTATTATGATTCTAATTTTTTTATTGCTTTTTGGGAGTATTTATATTATACCAATACATTTTTTTCCTAAAATTAAAAGATATTGGATTGAATTGAAAGCTAGTTCTAAATAAAAATAGAATTTTAGTAAAAAAATACTAAAATATTTACATTGTTTTTTCAAAACGGTTCCTAAAAAAAATAATCATGAGAAGAATATTACTAGCCACTATTTTTATTTTAATAATTTTAAAAGTAGGAGCACAACACGATCGTTATTTAAAACTTTGGTATGACAAACCTGCTAAAGTATGGGTAGAAGCTCTGCCTCTAGGAAATGGTCGTTTGGGGGCAATGGTCTATGGCGATCCTAGTAATGAAACGATTCAACTAAATGAGAACACTATATGGGCTGGTGGGCCTAACCGCAACGATAATCCCAATGCAAAAGAGGCAGTGACTGAAGTTCGGAAACTTATTTTTGGAAATAAGTACAAAGAGGCTCAAGATTTGGTAAACGGAAAAATTATTACCAAAAAATCTCATGGAATGGCTTATCAAACAGCAGGAAATCTTAAGCTTACTTTTCCTGGTCATGAAAACTTTTCAAATTATTACAGAGAACTTGATTTGGAAAAAGCGATTGCCTCTTCCAGCTACGAAGTTAATGGAGTAAAGTACGAAACTAAAATATTTTCATCCTATCCCGATCAGGTAATAATTATGCAAATTAAAGCCGATAAATCAGGTTCAATAAATTTTTCAGCTACAATGGACAGGCCTAAACCTTCAGTAGTAAACGTTACAACCAATGTGAATAATGAACTTATTTTAACTGGTATTACCAGCGATCAAGATGGAGTGAAAGGTGCTGTAAAGTTTGAAGCTAAAGCGAAAATATTTACTAAGGGAGGCATGGTTTTAGCAACCGATAGTGTATTGAATGTAAGCAATGCCGATGAAGCTACAATTTATATTTCAGTTGCTTCAAACTTTAATAATTACAACGACATTAGTGGTGACCCCGAAGCCAGAGTAAATGCTTACCTGGAAAAAGCACTTCAAAAAGAATATTCACAAGCAATGAAAGATCATGTTACTGATTATTCATCCTATTTTGATCGGGTTAAAATGGACTTAGGTGAAACCGATTCTATAAAAAATCCAACGAATGTGCGCTTGGATAACTTTGCAAATGGAAACGATCCTCAGTTTGTTGCACTTTATTTCCAGTTTGGTAGATATTTATTGATTTCATCGTCTCGCCCTGGCGGGCAACCTGCCAACCTTCAGGGAATTTGGACTGATCAATTATTCCCAGCTTGGGATAGTAAATATACCGTAAACATTAATACCGAAATGAATTACTGGCCATCAGAAATCACCAACTTAAGCGAAATGAATGAACCATTAATTCAAATGGTTCGCGAACTTTCTGAAACGGGTAAAGAAACGGCTCAGGTAATGTATGGAGCACGAGGATGGGTGCTGCATCACAATACCGATATTTGGCGCATTAATGGACCAATTGACGGATCAACTTGGGGAATGTGGCCAATGGGTGGCGCATGGTTATCACAACATCTATTCGATAAATATGCTTTTAATGGGAATAAAGAATACCTGAAATCAGTGTATCCAGTTATTAAAGAGGCAGCAATGTTTTTTCTCGATTTTCTGATTGAAGAACCTGTACATCATTGGTTGGTAGTTTGTCCTTCAACCTCACCTGAAAATAAGCCACAAGGTCGCCCATCAACTTTGGCTGCCGGTGGAACTATGGATAACCAATTGGTTTTTGACATATTTACAAAAACCATTGAAGCTGCTCAAATTCTGAATACCGATCCGGATTTGGTTGTTACTCTTAGCAAGGCTTTAAAAAAAATGCCTCCAATGCAAATTGGCAAATGGGGACAGTTGCAGGAGTGGATGGAAGATTTAGATAATCCGAATGATCATCATAGGCATGTTTCGCATGTATATGGCCTTTTTCCTTCAAATCAAATTTCTCCTTATCGTAATCCTGAATTGTTTAGTGCAGCCAAAACTTCATTGCTTGCTCGTGGAGACGCATCAACAGGTTGGTCAATGGGATGGAAAGTGAACCTTTGGGCTCGTTTGCTCGATGGCGACCATGCCTACAAATTGATAAATGAACAATTAAAACCTGTCAATGGTGGGAATAGGATGCAGGGTGGAACCTATCCAAATCTTTTCGATGCACACCCGCCTTTTCAAATCGATGGAAATTTTGGTTGTACAGCCGGTATAGCCGAAATGTTTTTACAAAGTCACGATGGAGCTATTCATTTGTTGCCAGCTCTTCCTTCAGTTTGGAATAAAGGCAGTGTAAGTGGACTGAGAGCCCGGGGTGGATTTGAAGTTGATATGCAATGGGAAAATGGAGAGCTTAGCAAGGCGATCATAAAATCGTTATTAGGCGGAAATTGCCGCATTCGTTCCTATTATCCTTTGAAAGGCAAAGGTCTGAAAGAAGCAAAAGGTGAAAACTCAAATGAAATTTATAGTATTACACCTATATTGGAGCCAATAGTACATGCTGCCGAAAAGGTTTCATCAATAGACTTGAAAAATATTTATGAATACGATATCGAAACAGGTATAGGAGAAACAATAATACTTTATAAAAAATAGAGTCATCAAAAACAAACAGACATGAAACTTTTTATAAGCTTATTTATTCTTTAATAAATGGTTAAAACCCTCCAATTTTATTGCAGCTAATTTAGTTCCTAAAACTTTCAATTCATTAATACCTTTTTTGAATTTCATTCAATTTTTAAACCTATATATTCCAGTGCATAGTGGTTTTGTTTATCAATAAATATTCAGGCCGGAAATGGTCATCAACTTTGGCTCAAGTGTAAAAGTACAGTAGCGGTTAAGGTCATATTATTGAATTCTTCTTTCTCCTTATTGTTTAACAGTCTTTTAATAAAGCTAAAGATGGATATTTAACTCTTTCAAAATAATTCGGATATTTTTATCCTTGATATTTACGCTATTAGGG
>JAQIBQ010000254.1 GCA_027859005.1 Prolixibacteraceae bacterium
TGTGGTATTATTGGCCAGGTAAAGGATAAACAATATGCGGTTTCGATACCTTTTGCCGACGATGCTTCGGTAGAAAATGCCATTACTTGTTTGGCGGCTCTGATTGCAATTGGAAAAGATCAAGATCAAATTTTAGAGCGCTTTAGTACCCTTCAACCCATTGCCATGCGCATGGAAATTAAGCAAGGTATTAATCAATGCATAATTATAAACGATTCATATAATTCCGATTTGAATTCATTGTCGATTGCCTTGGATACTTTAGATCAGCAAGCAAACGAAGGGTTTTTGCCTAAAACATTGGTTCTTTCAGATATTTTCTTCTCCTCAAAAACCGATGAAGAATTGTATACCGAAGTTGCACAATTGGTCAAATTACGAAGCATTGAACGGTTTATTGGTATTGGCCCAGGATTAAAAAGAAACCAAAAACTCTTTGGAAGTAATTCTTTGTTTTATTCTTCAACCGCCGATTTCTTATCAAATCTAACAAGTATTGGCTTACAAAACGAAGTGGTTTTGTTGAAAGGAGCAAGGGAGTTTCATTTCGATCAAGTTGCCTCGGTTCTTCAGTTAAAAGCTCATGAAACCGTTTTGGAAATCGATTTGTCGGCCATGGTAAATAACCTTAATTATTTCAAAGAGAAATTGAAACAGGGAACAAAAGTGATGGCCATGGTAAAGGCCTTTTCCTATGGAAACGGAATGGCAGAAATTGCTCGTCTATTAGAGTTTCACCAAGTTGATTATTTGGCCGTTGCCATTGCCGACGAAGGTGTTGCACTCCGAAAAGCCGGAATATCAATTCCAATTGTTGTCATGAATCCAGAAGAGCATAGTTTCGATATGATGTTTGAACACTTGCTTGAACCCAATATTTATTCTACTCGTTTATTGGAGCAATTTTTAACCTCAGCTCAGCGTAATGCTGTTTGTAATTTTCCTATTCATGTGAAAATTGATACAGGAATGAAACGCTTAGGCTTTGAAAACGAAGAAGAAATTAATTTTCTGCTTGAAAAAGTTAAACGAGGAAATGTATTGCACATCAGTTCTGTTTTTACACATTTGGCTGCTAGCGACGATCCCGAAGAAGATGGATTTACTCAAATCCAGTTCCATCGTTTTGAGAAGTTGGCAAAAATAATTCAAAAAGAAACCGATCATCATGTAATGCTGCATGCCTTAAACTCCGCAGGGATAGAACGATTTGCAAATAAACAATACGACATGGTTCGTTTAGGAATTGGTTTATACGGTGTTAGTAGTGTTAATCAGGAAGCTTTACAAAATGTTAGTACACTTAAAACTACTGTTTCGCAAATCAGAACCGTTGTTAAAGGTGAAACCATTGGCTACGGACGAAAAGGGAATGCTAAAAAAGACATACAAATTGCCACCTTACCAATTGGTTATGCCGATGGGTTTAATCGCCGTTTAAGCAATGGGGTTGGTAAAGTTTGGATCAATGGGAAACTGGCTCCAGTTGTTGGAAGTGTTTGCATGGATATGTGCATGGTTGATGTAACAGGAATTGAAATACAGGAAGGCGATAGAGTCGTTGTTTTTGGAGCCGATTATCCGCCAGCGAAAATGGCTGAAGCTTTAAATACCATTCCATATGAGGTATTTACTTCTATTTCGCAACGAGTAAAACGGGTATATTTTCAGGAGTAAATATAAAAAAAAGCCGTCATTGCGAGGGTTCACCCAATTTTATTTGGGCATAATGAGGAAATGACAAATAGCTCCATAGATAGGAGCGGAATATTTGTAGCCCCGGGTTTTAACCCGGGGTAGAAAAGAACACAGTGAAAACGGCCGAAATATTTATTTAATAAAAGAGTGAACGTTGTACGGCCGGACATGTAGAAATGTATTAAAATAAAAGTTTGTAATTCACTACTCTACAGTGTTATAATAAAACATGTCATTGGCAGATGGAAAGACTAAGCAATCAGTTTGTTATAGATTGAATCAATACGTTCGCAATGACGGACAGCTATTAGAAATTTATTACAATGGTATAAGTCACATTCACAGGTTTGCCTCTTTGCTTTCCTGGTTTCCATTTCGACATTTCTTTCACAATTTTTAAGGCCGGTGCTTTTAGTTGATCTGATGTTGAACGAATCACTCTTGCATCTTGTACTTCGCCTTTAGTATTTATTGTAAATGTAACATAGGCTTTACCTGTCAATCCAACTTTCGATGCTGCTTTTCTGATGTACTGGTCAAGTGCCTCTTCGCCTCCAGGGTATTTCGGCATATCTTCAACAATTACAAAAACTTCTTCTTGTTTTTGCAATTCTCTAATCGTTTGATTTCCTCGCTTTGTTGTTATTTCAATTACTCCGTTACTCCCCTCATCTCCATATTTTGCTTTAGCTGCTTCATCTTTAATTACATTCATCGATTGTATGTATTCTGTATTTAAGGTGCTTACATCAACTTTTGAGATCTTACCATCAATTACAATTAAAGGTGTTTTGCCATCAATGTTCCTAAATTCAATTCCAGAAGCTGGAGGTGGTGGCGGAGGTGGGGCAGGTGCTTCTTTGTTTACTTCAAGTTGAATCACCTGGCGTTTCATTTTAAGTGTTATTTTGTGGCCATTTGCTTGAACTACTTCAGTTTCGTAACCAACAAAAGATATCACTATTTCATCATCTGGCCTTACACCATCTAAAATGAATTCACCATTGATATCAGAAACGGTTCCATAGGTAGTGCCCGACATTATAATGGAAGCACCCGGTAAAGCTTCTCCGCTTTGGTCGGTTACCTTGCCTTTAATTTTTATTGTTTCCTTCGAAACAGCTTGTTGGCCATGACCTCCCATAAGAACAGCTAAGCCATTTTCGCCATCAAGAGTGCTAGCATGTGTATAGCCATTTTTTTCTGCTAAAACGTCGTCTTTATCTTTAATGCCGTTTAAAGTAAATTCTCCATTTTCATTTGACGTGGTAGATGTTCCACTGGAAATCGAAGAAACCTCAACTCCTTCCATAAGCTTCCCATACATATCATACACTTTCCCATTTGTAATTGAGTTTGTTGCTGATGGTGGGGTAGCAGAATTTTCATTAAAAACATATTTTGGCTTTGCAAATCCCATCACAATAATTGCCATAAGTGGCACAATGAGTAATATTTTAAGCCGTTTTATTGGTGTCGATTTATCTTTTTTCATCATTAATATTCGCTTACTTGAATTAAAAAAAGTAAAGCTGTTTGCAAATTGAACCACAGGAATACCCAACATTTGATTGGCTAAAACAGTACGGTAAGTGCGTGCACTCACTCCAAACTCAAGTGTGCCTGAATCGGCTAGGTATTCATGGTTTTGCATAATTGCCTTACGATAAAAATATAGCAATGGATTAAACCATTGCAAAGTACGGACCACTTCCAGCAGCAGCAGGTCGGCCCAGTGTCGTTCATGAATGTGGACTTTTTCGTGAGCTACTACTGTTTCTAATTCAGTAGTATTACTCAGTTTTGAACTGACATAAATTTGATTGAAAAACGAAAAAGGTGCAGTTTCCTTTTCGAGTTGATAGACTTTAAATGAATCGATTGAAAACGAAGCGCTTCGTTTTCGTAAGCGATACAGCTTTGCATGTTGAATAATAAATCGAGCAACAAAAAACACAATGCCTAATCCATAGGCAATAAGCCAATAATTTAAAGCTATTTGATCTTCAATTACAGTTGCATTTGAAACCTCGCTTAGGCTAGCAGTATATGCATTAGCTAAAACTTGCACATTGTATCGAACTGGAATTAGTGGAGCCAAAACAGCTACCATTAAACCCAAATTTAAGAACCAACGGTTCAACTGAAAATAGGTTTCTTTCTTAAGAAGAAATACGTAAACCAGCCAAAATGCAGCTAACCAACATGTCATTTGCAATAAATAATTTCCTAGTGTAATCATGGCTATTCTTTATCGGTGTTTTTCAATTCGTCTTTGGTTTCCTGCAATAACTCTTCCAATTCTTCTAAACTCAAATCTTTTTCTTTGGCAAAAAAAGTAGCCATTTGTGGAAATGAGTTATCGAAATAGTTTTTCATTAAATTGAAAAGTTGCTTTTTCGAGTATTCTTGTTTCGAAACCAAAGGAAAATAAACATGCGCATTTCCTTTTTCACGATAGCCAACAATGCCCTTACTTTCTAGAACCCTAATAATGGTTGAAACCGTATTGCGAGCAGGTTTTGGGTCAGGGAATTTCTCGCGAATGTCGCGAACCATTCCTTTATCCAATTTCCACATTATTTGCATAATTTGCTCTTCTGCTTTTGTTAGTTTCATTATTAATGATTTTAGATTTTTTGACATCGAGATAGTAAAATACTGCATTACATCTCTTCGTCTGTCAATTCAAAAATTAAAGTCCGATACAAACATATGACTAAAAACTTAGTCAAGCAAGAAAAACGACTAAAAACTTAGTTGTTGTGTTTTTATTTTCATTTTTAGTTTTATGATTTTTACGCTGAAGAGTAATAATAACATGCAGTTCACGTTTTAAAAAAAAACTTAAAATCAACCATAAATGAAAAACAGCTTTGTTCCAATTATTGTAGTTTTAGTCATATTAAGTTCTATTTTTTCATGTTCTGAATTTCCTGAGAGAACCAATTTGAGCTTACAATTTGAATTATCTACCGACTCAATTTCTTTCGATACACTTAATTCAACATTTGGAACTACTACTCAAAAATTTAGAATAATCAATCCCAATAATGAATCGATAGAATTAGAAAATATATTTTTAGGGAGTGGCTCAAGCACCTACTTTAGGTTGAATGTTGATGGAGTTCCATGTCAATCTGTTAAAGGCTTAGAGTTAAAAGGAAATGATAGTATTTTTGTTTTTGTTGAGGCTACTTTCCCTGACTTTAATTTAGATTCAGTTTGTTTCCAACTCGATTCAGTAGTTATTACATGCTCTAGCTCCATTCAAAGTGTAAAGTTATTGTCTTGGACTCAAGACGTAATTCTGAAAACAGGAGCAATAAGTTCGGGCGAGGTTTGGAATAGCAAAAAACCATACCTGGTATTGGATTCTATAGAAATACCATTTAATGAAATACTTACCATAAAAGAGGGGGTAAAAGTTTTGTTCCATGAAAGTGCATTTATGAAAGTTTTGGGGAAATTAAAGGTTGAAGGGACTGTTGATCGGCCAGTTTATTTTCAGGGCGATCGTTTTGATCAGACAGCTGATGGTAAGGATTATGAGCATGAACCCGGTCAATGGTCAGGACTTCAGTTTTATCCTTTTAGCCAAGAGAGTGAAATCAATTATGCAATAATAAAAAATGCAATTTACGGTATTATGGTGCTTGGGTCAATTGACTCTAATGAGTTGCCGAAATTGAAAATAACAAATAGTATCATAAAGAACCATAGCTATGCAGGGATCGTATCCTTTGGTGCTGAAATCGATTGTTCAAACTCTTTCTTTTCTAACAGCGAAGTTTGTTTATTGCTTTATGTAAATGGGAAATACAATTTCAATCACATAACGGTGAACAACAATTATGGGTATAAAGTGCGATCACTTGGTGCCGTACATATCAGCAATTATTTCCAATGGGACAGTATACAAATCAACGGTGAATTTGAAGCCTTGAATTTTTCCAATTCCATTATTTATGGAAATATTGAAAATGAACTCTCCTTTGGATTTTATGAAGGATCTTCGTTTCAGGTTAACCTTGATCATTGTTTATTGAAGATGAAGGATGAAAATATGAATCCAACTATTTTAGGAACAAAGCTAATACTAAATGAAGAACCTTTATTGGTAAATTTTGGAACCCACAATCTAATGTATCCCGATACTCTATCTCCTTTTATTGATAAGGGAAAGATGGATGTAGCGGAACAATTTCCTTTCGATCTTGAAGGGAATATCAGACTAGCTGACGGCTTGCCTGACCTAGGTGCTTTAGAGTTTCAAAAATAATTGTTCTAGATTCAATTTTTTTATTTTTATGAAATTGCGTAATTTTACGACACGTAACTTTACGACACGTAATTATGCGAAATGTAAAAATATAATGTATGAGTTCAAATCCATTTAAATTTGGCAAAGTAGTAAGAGACGATTCTTTTTGTAATCGTATTGCTGAAATGAAAGATTTACACAATTATATCAATGATGGAATTTCAGTGTGGCTGTACTCACCGCGTAGGTTTGGGAAAACGTCGTTGGTAAAGAAAGTGTTTAATGATTTAGAAGAGGTTAAAACCATTTATATCGATTTATATAACATTACATCGATGGATGATTTTGCAAAACGTTATGCCCGCTTGCTTGCATTGGAATTGTTCGACTGGAAAGAGAATATAAAAGAATTGTCAAAAAAACTGGCCGCAAATTTTAAAGGATTACAACCTTCGGTAACCTTTGATGAGAAAGGAACTCCTTCATTCTCAATTCAGGCAAATAAAGTTGAAAGTCAGGTTGATATCGAAACCATATTAAATATACCCAATGAAATAGGAAAAAGAACGGGGCAAAAGATTTGTGTCGCTTTTGATGAATTTCAGGAAATTAATAGAATTGAACCCTTTTTGGTCAATTGGATGCGTTCATCTTTTCAAATGCATGAATATGTTTCTTATGTTTTTTTGGGGAGTAAACAATCATTGATGCAATCAATTTTCTCATCTTATAGTTCTCCTTTTTATGAATTTGGAGTGAAAATGAATATAACTCCGATTGGACGAAAGGATTGGAAAAAATTTGTACGTGAAAAATTCAAAAGTGTTGGCATTACTATCAATACCAACGTTTTGAATGAGCTATTGGATATTTCTGAATGCCATCCACATTTTACGCAATACTTTGCTTCCGAAGTTTTCTATTTAATTAAGTTCGGAGGGAATCAATATTCACCAGATTTTACAAATGTATGGTTGAGCAAGGTAATTGAAAGTCAGTCACATATTTTCCAAAACATTTTCGATCAATTGTCGAATATTCAACGCACGGTAGTTATTGCTTTGGTTCGTCTCGAAGAAGGAGAAGGTCTATTTTCTGCAACCGTTCGTGACAAATACGGTTTACCAGTAAGCTCTAGTTTAAATACAACCCTTCAAGGTTTAATAAAAAAAGATTTGGTGAATCAAGATGAAAATGCATATCGCATAATAAATCCGGTCTTTAAGCAATGGTTAAAGACACTGATTCAAAAAAGCTAACAAAGCCCACTAACTTATATCATATAAATCACCTTGCTAATAAAGTAATTTTAGGGTTATAAAAATTAAATCGAACCTTATGTTGCGTCGTATATTCTATTACGGAGAAGATCAGTTGAGTGTTGGTATTGCTTTGGCAATTGCTAAAAATGAAGTTGAAGGTGTTTTAAATACAAAGACTAGAAATAAGGTTCAGCAAAACCGCGATATTGTCGAGAAAATTGTCCGCAAAAAAGAGATTGTATATGGCGTGAATACTGGGTTTGGTCCACTATGCACAACGCTAATTAGCGAAGAAGATACCAAAAAACTACAACACAACTTACTGATGAGTCATAGTGTTGGTGTTGGAAATACGATTGACACAGTGCTTTCAAAATTGATGATGATTTTTAAGGTGCATGCATTGGCGCAAGGTTATTCCGGAATTGCTGTGGAAACATTAGAACGTATTATTTGGCATATAAATAACGATGTAATATCCTGCGTGCCTGAGCAAGGTTCAGTTGGTGCTTCGGGCGACTTGGCTCCGCTTTCACATCTTTTTCTCCCATTAATAGGAATGGGAAAAGTGCAGTATAAGGGGGAAGAAATGTCTGCTGAAAAAGCATTGGATTTGTTTAAGTTATCTCCAATTGTTTTAGGTCCTAAAGAGGGATTGGCTTTGATCAATGGAACCCAATTTATGTTGGCACATGCTACAAAAATTGTGGAACGCTTGCAGAATTGTCTCGACCATGCTGATATCATAGCAGCCATGAACTTGGAAGCCATGATGGGTTCTTTTAAAAGTTTCGATGCCGAATTGCATGAATTGAGACCTTATTCTGGAAATAAATATGTGGCTGAAAGAGTAAGAACAATTTTGGACGGTTCTGAAATTGAAAAATCACATGCCAATTGCCATCGTGTTCAAGATCCTTATTCACTAAGGTGTGTGCCGCAAGTACACGGCGCATCACGAAATGCTTGGTTGCATTTGAAACAAATGGTTGAAATTGAAATGAATTCTGTAACCGACAATCCCATCATTTTTAGTGAAGATAAAACAATAACCGGAGGTCATTTTCATGGGCAACCCATCGCGCTCCCAATGGACTATGCTGCATTGGCGGCTTCTGAATTGGGAAACATTTCCGATCGGAGAATCTATTTATCCATGATCGAAAGTGTTCCGGGCTTGCCCAAATTGTTGATGAAATCAACCGGATTGAATTCCGGATTTATGATCCTTCAATACACAAGTGCTGCATTGGTTTCTGAAAACAAAACACTTTGTTTCCCGGCCAGTGCCGACAGTATTCCAACTTCTTTAGGTCAGGAAGATCATGTAAGCATGGGTTCTATCAGCGGGCGAAAGACATTGAGGGTAATTGAAAATTTAGAAAAAATATTGGGAATTGAACTATTAACTGCTGCTCAGGGTTTTGAATTTAGAAAGCCTTTGAAATCAGGTGTGATTATGGATGCAGTACAAGCACATGTTCGCTCAAAAATTGAATTTGCCGAAAGTGACCGATTATTTGCGCCCGATATTGAAAAGGCCATTGAAATTTTACGTTCTAAAGAATTGCTCAAAGTGGCAGAAGACGTAGCAATAGTCAATAAAATTGAATTTAAAAATGAAGACCATGAAGTATACGGAATTTATTAATAAATACGCATCACATCCACATTACGAAGCACCGAAAGGAAGCAAGCTTCATGCCCGCAGTTGGCAAACGGAAGCACCGCTTCGAATGCTTTTGAATAATCTTCATCCTGATGTGGCCGAAGATCCTTCGAAACTTATAGTTTACGGAGGAACTGGGCAAGCTGCTCGTAATGTTGAAACGCTTAAAAAAATCATTGAACTTTTGCTCGAATTAGATGAAAATCACAGTTTATTGGTACAATCGGGAAAAGCTGTGGGAATTGTTCGAACACACCCACAGGCTCCAAGAGTACTCATTGCCAACAGTAATTTGGTGCCTGCTTGGGCCAATTGGGAACATTTCGAAGAATTGAAAGAACGAGGCTTGATGATGTACGGTCAGATGACTGCTGGTAGCTGGATTTACATTGGTTCGCAAGGTATTTTACAAGGTACCTACGAAACATTTGTAGAATGTGGGAAAAAATATTTCAACAACGATTTAAAGCACAAACTCATTGTTTCAGGTGGACTCGGAGGCATGGGTGGCGCTCAACCTCTAGCAGCAACAATGGCTGGAGCAACTTACCTTGGTGTTGATGTCGATCCACTAAGAATTGAAAAACGACTCAAAACAAAGTATATCGATAAAATGACTGCCGATTACCAGGAAGCTAAAAATTGGGTGCTCGAAGCCAAAGAAAAAGGTGAAGCGCTTTCAGTCGGACTGGTTGGTGATATTGGCAATGTGTTGGAACAACTTTTAGCCGATGGTATTGTACCGGAAATTGTAACGGATCAAACTTCGGCGCACGATCCGGTTTTTGGCTATGTTCCTAATAGTTTGACGCTCGATGAAGCGATAGAATTGCGTGAAAGTGATCAGGCAGCCTATAAACAAATGTCCTTAAAAAGCATGGCTCGTCATGTTGGTTTTATGTTGGAAATAAAAAAGCGAGGAAGTATTGTTTTCGACTATGGAAACAATCTTCGCGAATATGCCCGTCAGGGTGGCGAAGAAAATGCATTCGATTACCAGGGTTTTGTGCCCGAATTTATTCGTCCCTTATTTTGTGATGGGAAAGGACCTTTCCGATGGGTGGCTTTGAGTGGCGATCCAGAAGATATTTATACTACGGATAGGGCTTTAATGGATGCTTTTCCTGAAAATACTCATTTGATAAAATGGCTGAAAGAAGCACAGCGAAAAGTAGCCTTCCAAGGCCTCCCAAGTCGTATTTGCTGGTTAGGGTTTGGCGAACGTGAAAAAGCTGGACTCATTTTTAACGATTTGGTTAAAACCGGAAA
Organism: Prolixibacteraceae bacterium; assembly: GCA_027859005.1. Taxonomy (GTDB): domain Bacteria; phylum Bacteroidota; class Bacteroidia; order Bacteroidales; family Prolixibacteraceae; genus Roseimarinus. Next base: position 10,163 of record JAQIBQ010000254.1, read on the forward strand.
AGTTACAGCGCCAATTGTTATTGGTCGTGACCATCTGGATTGCGGATCAGTAGCTTCGCCTAACCGCGAAACCGAGGGAATGATTGACGGAAGCGATGCCGTTTCTGATTGGCCTTTGTTAAATCTAATGTCGAATACAGCTGGAGGTGCTACTTGGGTTTCGTTTCACCACGGAGGTGGAGTGGGAATGGGCTTTTCGCAACATGCAGGCATGGTTGTTTTGGCCGATGGAACCGAACAAGCTGCACAAAACATTTCAAATGTATTGTACAACGATCCTGCAATGGGAATTTTTCGTCATGCCGATGCGGGTTACGAAAGTGCTAAAATTAATGCCGAAAAGTTTAACTTGAAACTCTAATGACTAACAGCTAACTACTAATTGCTTTTTTATGAAACTAATTGGTCCATTCAAACAATTAATTACCATGGATAAGCTTCCTTTAAAGGGACCACTTAACGATGATTTGTTGGAGGTTATTGAGCATGCTGGAATCCTAATTAATAATTCTTCGATTAAAGCCATTGGTGATTATGAATTTTTAAAATCAAAGTTTGATGGACAGTCACTCGATTTGGACTTTATTGATGAAGAATTAGTTGCATTCCCGGGATTTATTGATGCACACACACACATTTGCTGGGCTGGTTCTCGTGCCAATGATTATGCCAAACGTCTGTCAGGAAAAACATACTTGGAAATAGCCAATGAAGGAGGAGGAATATGGAGCACCGTTCAAAAAACGCGTGAGCTTTCTCAGCATGAACTCCAAACGATAACAGAAATCCGTGCGAATCAACTATTGAAAGACGGAGTTACAACTGCCGAGGTTAAAAGTGGATACGGCTTGTCGGTTGAAAGTGAGTTGAAAATGCTTAGGGCGATAAACAATGCATTTACTGAAGTTGATTTAATCCCAACATGTTTGGCAGCACACATTTGTCCCAAAGATTTCGAGGGAACTACAAAAGAATACTTGAATCAAATTCGAATTGAATTATTACCAATTGTTAAAACAGAAAAGCTGTCAAACAGGGTCGACATATTTATTGAAGATTCCGCTTTTTCAGTAAGCGATGCTCGTGAATATTTAAGAGAAGTGAAAGATTTGGGATTTGATATTGTTATTCATGGCGATCAATTTTCAGTAGGAGGAAGTCAATTAGCCATTGAAATGAATGCCGTGAGTGTAGACCATCTCGAAGCTTCTGACATGGCTGCAATTGAAAATATTGCACACAGCAATGTGATTGCTACAGTACTACCCGGTGCATCGATAGGATTGGGAATACCATTTGCTCCTGCCCGCAAATTGCTTGATGCAGGTGCATGTTTAGCTATCGCTTCGGATTGGAATCCAGGTTCAGCACCCAATGGCGATTTGTTTATGCAAGCCTCAATACTTGGTGTTTATGAAAAACTAACCATTGCCGAAACATTAGCTGGAATAACAAGCAGATCAGCTGCTGCATTAAAATTGAACGATAGAGGAATATTGAAAAAGGGGAATATTGCCGATATTGTGGCATTCAAAACAAATGATTACCGTGAAGTAATTTATCGGCAGGGGAAACTAAAGCCTGAAAAGGTTTGGAAAAAAGGGAAAGCCCTATAGTGCAGATAAAACATTGAAAATGTAGACGTCATTGCGAACGTAATGAAATGAAATGAAGCAATCTCTAACACAACAAGATCTTTGAAACAGATTGCTTCGTCAGAATACCTCATATATTCGGAATTCCTCCTCGCAATGACGAAGAATAAATAAATAAAGAAGCGAATAAAATGAAACAAATTATAGAATGTGTTCCCAATTTTAGTGAGGGAAACAACATGGACATTATTAAGCAAATCACCAACGAAGTTGAGGCTGTCGATGGAGTTCAATTGATCGATGTCGATCCGGGAAAAGCTACCAACAGAACTGTAGTAACTTTTGTAGGCACTCCTGTTGAAGTTTGTGAAGCTGCTTTTAGAGCGGTAAAAAAAGCTGCCGAGCTAATTGATATGAGCAAGCATAAAGGTGAACATCCTCGTTTCGGAGCAACTGATGTTTGTCCGCTGGTTCCTGTTGCAGGTATTAGCATGGAAGAAACTGTTGAGTATGCTCTAAAATTGGCTCAGCGTATTGGCGAAGAATTAGCTATTCCAATCTACTGTTATGAATTTGCAGCAAAGGAAGATAAACGAAAAAATTTAGCCAATTGCCGATCGGGAGAATACGAAGGCTTAGCCAATAAGTTAGTTGATCCAAATTGGAAACCCGATTTTGGACCAGCAGAATTTACCCCTGCGATAAAAAAATCAGGAGCAACAGCCGTTAGTGCTCGTAATTTTTTGGTTGCTTACAATGTTAATTTGAATACTACTTCGAGTCGAAGAGCCAATGCAATTGCTTTCGATATTCGTGAAAAAGGAAGAATCAAACGTGAGGGAAATTCTCTTACTGGAAAAATTGTTGAAGATGAAAATGGAAATCCAGTTTCAGAGCCCGGATTACTAAAATGTGTAAAAGGTATCGGTTGGTATATCGAAGAGTTTGGGATTGCTCAATTGTCATTTAACCTTACCGATATTACGGTTACATCGGTGCACGAGGTATTTGAAGCTGCTTGTAAAAGAGCCGAAGCTCGTGGCTTGCGGGTAACAGGTTCTGAGCTGGTGGGTGTTATTCCATTGCAAGCCATGCTCGATGCTGGAAAATATTTTTTAAAAAAACAGCAACGTTCGCTAGGTATTTCCGACGATTAAATCATAAAAATTGCCGTAAAGTCATTAGGCCTTGATGAATTGAAACCATTCGATCCCAAGAAAAAAATAATAGAATACATTCTTGAAAATGATCAACAGCAACTGATTGATTTAAACCTGAAACAGTTTTCTGAAGAAACCGCTTCGGAATCGCCTGCTCCTGGAGGTGGTTCTATTGCTGCATACATGGGAGCAATGGGAGCAGCTTTGGGTACAATGGTTGCCAATCTATCGGCGCATAAGCGTGGCTGGGACAATCGGTGGAGTGAATTCTCTACATGGGCTGAAAAAGGTAAAGTTTACCACGATCAACTCCTAAAATTGGTTGATGAAGATACTCGTGCTTTCAATGCCATTATGGATGCCTTTAGCCTACCAAAATCTTCGGAAGAAGAAAAGGCTACACGGAAATTTGCCATCGATATTGCCACCAAATATGCCATTGAAGTGCCTTTTAAAGTGATGGAGCTTTGCTACCAATCAATGGAAGTAATGAAAGCCATGTCCGAAATTGGTAATCCTAATTCGGTAACCGATGCTGGAGTTGGTGTTTTAGCTGCTAGAGCTGGAGTGCAAGGTGCATTTTTAAATGTAAAAGTTAATGCCAAAGGATTTTCTGATCAATTGTTTGTTAAAGAGATTTTTGCTAAATGTTTTGAAATGGAAGAAGCTGCTTTAAAAATGGAACGTTCGATACTGAAAATTGTAGATGATAAGATTAGTTAAATCTTCAGTGTTTATTGATGAATTGGAATTATATTTGGGAGTATTTTACATCCATATCGATTCTTAAAAATATTAATAAATGAAAAAGATAGGCAGTTATTTTTATGTTTTTTTAGTGGCATTTTTGTTCGTTATTCCTTCTTGTGACAAGGATAATAATGAGCCCTCAACTGTTCAATTGAAATTTGTATCGGAAGAATACAAACCTTTCAATTATACCGAAAACTCTGAGGTTAAAGGGTTAGCTTCAGATTTATTAAGTGATGTTTGTGAACAGTTAAACATGGACTGCCAGATTGATTTTATGCCTTGGGAAACTGGATATAAGGAAGTATTAGAAAATGAAAATACCGTGCTTTTTACCACTGTTTTAAATTCAACTCGAAGAGATTTGTTTAAATGGGCTGGTCCCTTTGCATCTCTCGATTGGAATTTCTATTCAAAAGCTGAAAATCAAATTGCTATCAAAACTCTTCAAGAAGCAAAGGCTGTAAGTAATATTGGCGTTATAGCTGGTTATGCCATTGAAGAATATCTGATAGAACAAGGATTCAGCAACTTGGTTTATTGTTCCGATTTAAATGAAGGTCTTGTAAAATTGATGAATGGAGAGATCGATCTATTTCCTACCAATAAATATTCTCTCGAATCGACATTAGGAACACTTGAACTTTCAACCTTCAGTGTATCGTCAGTTTATACAATCAAAACAGAGCTGCTTTATTATGCTTTCAATAAAAATACTTCTGACGATGTTGTGGCTGATTTTCAGGCTGCAATTGACTTTTTGAAAAACAATGGAACATTGAAGCAACTTAGTCAAGACTATTTGAATACATCTGAATTCCCTGATATTCTTCAAATATATACTGAACCTTATCCCCCTTTAACTTTTTTGGATAACACCGGAGGTATTACCGGTTATGGATCTGATATTGTGAAAGAAATAATGAAAAGGCATGATCTTTTCTATAAGATAAATCTTTCATCTTGGAGCAATGGTTATCAACTAACCTTAAATAATCCCAACCTTTGTTTGTACACTATGGATCGAACTGAGATTCGTGAAGACCTTTTTCAGTGGGTTGGTCCAATTGGTACGAATACTACATGGATTTATACAAAAGCAGGATCTGGTATTACAATAAATTCGTTGGACGATGCAAAGAACCTAGAAGCTATTGGAACTGTTGATTCTTGGTTTTCCACTCAACATTTGCAAGAAGAAGGTTTTGAAAACCTTGTTTACGATAGTGATCCTGAGGTGTTGGCTAAAATGCTATTAAACGATGAGATAAATGCATTTGTTTGTACCGATATTACTTTCCCTACTATTCTGAAAGATTTGGATTATTCTAACAACAATGTTATTCCTGCTTTTTCGCTTTTGGCATCCGATTTTTATATCGGTTTTTCTAATAATACTTCAACAACCATAGTAAACAACTGGCAGCAAACACTTGAATCAATTAAAACCGATGGGACTTTTAATGCGATTCATACGAAGTGGTTTCCAAAATTGGGCGAATGAGAAATATTCTACGCACTTATTTATTGCATGAAAAAACCACAATTAGTACTAATTGTGGTTCAGGGAAATTATAGATAATTTTTTTATCCGAGCTTACTAATTCTTTCTAATTTCTGATGATCGAGAATGCGAACCTTTCGTCCGTCAATGGCAATTACTTTTTCACCTACAAAGCTAGACAAGGTGCGAATTGCATTTGATGTAGTCATGTTAGATAGGTTGGCTAAATCTTCACGCGATAAATAAGCTTTAATTGTAGAGCCATCGGGTTCTACTCCATATTTGTATTTTAATAAAATAATCGATTCTGCTAAACGCCCTCGAATATGTTTCTGAGTTAAGGTAACTGTACGAGCATTTGAAAATCCAAGTTCCTTAGCTAGTTTCGTTAATAGGCGAGATGAAAGTGAATTGTTCTTTAACAATTTATTGAAAAAGTGTTCCGATTCGATAACACAAATGGTAGAGTCTTCGAGAGCAACTGCTGATGCAATATGCACTTCACCAGCGATTAGAGCTCTATAGCTAACAAATCCACCAGGTTTCACCATTCGTATAATTTGTTCTCGACCCCCAACACCTTCTTTAAAAATTTTTACTTTTCCATCTTCAAGAGTAATGAACCCCATAGGTTTATCGCCTTCCTTAAAAATGAAGTCATTTTTTTTAATGTAAGTTCGAGTCAGGTGATCTTCTAATTCAACTTTTTCTTCCTCTGTTAAATATATAAAGATCGATTTTTTAAGTTCCTGAGGCGAGATATGGCTCGTTTCAGTCGAAAACATATGCTACTATATTTATGCTGTGTAGCATCAAAGTTAACTTTTTTTGTGAATCTGTATGTTTGAGAATAACTTTATTTTGGGATAAAACTCAAAAAAATGAGCACTTTATCCTTCATATCGAGCTACGAGTGGCATTTTTCTTCCAAAACCAAATGCTTTTGATGATATCCTGAGAATTGGTGGAGCTTGAAAACGTTTGTATTCATTCATGTTTACCAATCGTATTACTCTTTGTACTATCGCTTTTTCAAATCCCTGTTCAATAATTTCGTTCGGAGATTGGTTTAACTCAATGTACTTATAAAGAATAGCGTCTAAGATTTCATAATCGGGGAGCGAATCGGTATCTTTTTGATCTGGACGGAGCTCTGCTGAAGGCGGTTTTACGATGGTGTTTTCAGGAATTACTTCGCTGTCTTTATTCATGAAACGCGCCAACTTGAATACATCTAATTTGTAAACATCGCCCAAAACAGAAAGGCCACCATTCATATCGCCATAGAGGGTTCCATAACCTACCGAACTTTCACTTTTATTGGTTGTATTTAAAAGAATGTTTCCAAATTTATTGGAAATAGCCATCACCAAAACACCGCGCGTACGGGCTTGTATATTCTCTTCAGTTACATCAATGGGTAATTCGCCAAAAATAGGAGAAAGGCTTTTTTCAAAATCATCAACCATGTCCTGAATGTTCACTGTTTGGTATTGAATGCCCAAGTTATTGGCTAAATCTTCGGCGTCGGTAATGCTGTGACCCGATGAGTATTTTGAGGGCATTAATAATACCCTAACATTTTCGGGACCAAGTGCACGTGCAGCTAAAACGGCAACTACAGCTGAGTCGATTCCTCCCGACAAGCCCAATGTTGCACTTTTGAATCCTATTTTGCCAAAGTAATCTTTGATTCCACAAACTAATGCATCGTGTATTTTTTCAATGGTCGGAAAGTGTTTTTGTATATTTTTTTCAGGAAAATCGTCTATGTCAACAATTCTAAAATCTTCTTTAAAGTAAGCCAATTCTTGTTCAACGTTTCCATCGTTATTAATTACCATCGATCCACCATCGAATATTAATTCGGTTTGAGCTCCAACTTGGTTCACGTATACAATGGGAAGATTATATTCTTTTGCATTTTTTAACATTATGCCCTTGCGGTTACCTTCTTGGTCGAAAGAAAATGGCGATGCAGCTATATTAATTACGAGGTCGGGATTGTATTTTTTAAGTTTCTCGAGGGGAGAGGTAATGTACAATTTGCTTTTTGAAAAGCTATTATTCAACGGTTGATCGTCCCATAGGTCCTCGCA
>JAQIBQ010000324.1 GCA_027859005.1 Prolixibacteraceae bacterium
ATTTACTTTAAGCAAAGCAATTTCAACAATTCTATCCGAAGCAATATTAATCCCTGTTGTTTCTAGGTCGAGAAAAACCAATGGGTTATTTAATTGTAATTCCATTTTCTTGTTGTTTATGAACTAAAAAAGCGCTGATCAAAAATTTTGCAGCGCTTATTTAGTATGTTTTATTTATATTATGCGTTAATCATCATTGGCATAAGAAGCATTAATACATCTTCTTCATCAATTTCTTTTTCAACAGGTAATAGAATACCTGCTCTTGTTGGATCTGATAATTCAACCATAACATCGGTTGATGAGAGGTTAGATAGAATTTCAATTAAGAAAGAAGATTTGAATCCAATCTCTAATTCATCACCTTCATAAGAACAATTTAAGCGCTCAACAGCTGAAATTGAGAAATCAACATCCTGGGCAGAAACAACTAATTGATTTCCAGACATTTTTAAACGAACTAAATTACTAGCAGCATTTGAGAATACCGAAACCCTGCGCAATGAATTGTACAATTCCAAACGATCAATTTGCATTTTGTTTGGATTGTTTGTTGGTATTACCGAGTTGTAGCTCGGATATTTACCTTCTACTAACCGACAAATTACTTTGTAATTGGTAAGATTGAAAAAGGCATTTTTTTCATCAAATTCTAAATTAACATCAAAATCTTCTTTAGGAAGAAGGTTTTTCAATAATGCAGCAGGCTTTTTAGGTAAGATAAATGATGATTCAACATCAGCTTTTACGTCACTTCTTTTGTATCGAACCAATTTATGAGCATCGGAAGCTACAAATGTTGCATCTTCAGGCGATATTTCCATTAAAATACCATTCATTACTGGTCGTAATTCATCGTCGGCCGTTGCGAATAGTGTTTTGTTAATTCCGCTGAGTAATACATCGTGGCTCATATCAACCGAAATCGCATTTCCCGACTGTAACTCTGGTAGTTCAGGATATTCCTCTCCATTTTGTCCAATAATACTGAATTTACCATTTACTGAGAAGATATCAATTGCAAATGTTTCTGTATTTACTTGAAATGTAAGTGGTTGTTCTGGAAATTCTTTTAAAGTATCGATTAAAAGTTTTGCTGGTATTGCAATTTCACCAATACCTTCAGTATTTTCTAATTCAACCCATGTAACCAATGTCGATTCAAGATCGGAGGCTGTAATGGTTAATTTATTTTCTTCCAAGTTGAAAAGGAAGTTGTCGAGAATTGGTAATGTACTTTTTGAACTAATAACTCTGCTAATTGCAGTAAGGTGGTTCAACATTTCAGTACTGGAAACTACAAATTTCATTCGATTATATTTTAAAATTTCAAATTTGTCAAAAAACGAGCCCGATGTTTTGTTGAATAGGTGATTGAAACAGAAAGGCTTGTTTCGATTTTGGTCTGTTATCCTTTTTTTGAATAATTATACCAAATATACACGAAAATCATGTTATTCGATTCTATCAGAGGAATAAATGTTTGATTTTTTATCAAATATTGTGGATAACTTTCAGTTTAGTTCCAATTAACAATTAAAAAATAGATTCAATCGATTTGTAATCTTAGTTTTAGATCATTATTTTATGAATATCTTTTGCGCCGAATGAAATTGAAAACTAGTCCTAAAATTATAAAGAATAAAATGGGGATTACGGTATTAATTAGTTGCCATTTTAGTTTTTCTTCTCTGATTTTTACTTTGTCGAGCATTCTTAATTTTACAATTTTCGACCGCAATTGCATTATGCCTTCATCGTCGTTCAAATAGTCAATACAATTCAAAATAAATTCTCGGTTTCCAAATGTTTGCCCAGAATATTGATCGAAGCCTAAAGGTTGAAGTTGTATTTGACCGTTTCGGTTACGAACTTTGTTTTTAATAATATCACCATCAGCAATCACAATCATCTTATTTTTTTTACTAAGCGATCTTATGTTTTTAACTCCCAGATGCTGAGTCATCCTGTTCTTAAAAACTGATTCAAATTCACCTTCAATTAAAACTCCAATTGGAATATTTGCTTGGTTAAACAAACGTTGATCAGGCGGGTTAGTAGCACTCATTAAACTTACTTCAACTGGTGTTTGTATGCTTCTTGCATAGGGCGAAGTTGCTAATATTGTACTCGCTTTATTTTTTTCATTTTTCAATATACTTATGGAACTGGTGAACTCCAACATTACATTATTCAGATTTCTACTTAATGAATGTGAGGGATTGGGCAAAGCTAAAGGTGAATAATAAAATGGAGCGGGAGTGAAGCTTGTAGCCTGACCTACTGGTGCTGTATTTATCGGGTATTCCATGCAAAAAGCATCTTGAAGTAAATTGGAATTCATTCTAACACCGTATTTGAAGAGTTGGTCGCTTAGGTTTAATCCTTGATTAAATGCAATGGTAGAATAACCCTTGGATAATGAGTCGATACTTACGTTCACCGGATCGACACACCAAAGCACCTTGCCGCCTTTCATTATAAACTGATCGATGTAGAGTTTATCTTGTTCTGAAAATGCTTTTGTAGGTGCAGCTATAACAAGCGTTTGAATACTATCTGAAGCAATCAATTCTGATGTATTGCAATTAACAACATTGTAATTTTCGCTTAATGAATAGCGAATATCTCCTGTTTCGTATTCATTTGCTTCGCCCTGTCCGTATAAAAAGGCAAGTTGAGGTTTTGTTGCTGTTTTTAAATAACGTAATGCACGTACAAATTCATATTCTAACAATTCAATGGATTGTTGTAAATTTTCGTCGGCTGATAAAAGTGGATTGTTTTTTAATAAATTTAAGGCAATTCCATTTTTAAATCCCTGTACAATTACCCCTGGGAAAATTTGTTTGGTTGATAATCCTTCAGTGGTTTTATGTCCGAAATTAACAGGTTGAATGCCTGATTTAATTAAATTATCAATCGTATTTTTTTGTTCGGTTTCCGACGAAATATTATAAACATCGAACGTTTTCTGAAAAATTCGTTTGTTCGAGTAAGCATTCATATCCTCAATTTTTTCAACAATAGCATTTTGAAATTCTTTCATCCCAGCAGGTAAATCCCCCGCTAAGTATACTTCTATTGAAATGGGTTGATCTTGTTCTTTTAATAATTCTTTTGTTGATTCTGCGAGTGAATATTTATTTTCAGATGTAAGGTCAACTCTGAAAAAACGCTCGTTTACCAACCAAACGGCAAGTACCCAAAATGCTACAATAACAACAATGTTGGTAATTTTGAATTGCTTTATTAGTCTTCTTTTTAAAATGAATTGCCTTGATGTATAAAGAAAGAATAGAGTAGTAGCAATAAAGTATAATAAGTCCCTAGAATCAATTACACCTCTGCTTATTGACAAATAGTGTTCGTTTAAGCTCAACTTAAGAAAGAAATTTTGTAATCCTATTGAAAAGCCCACCGATGCGACAAAATCTAAACCCAAGTACAATACATACGAAAGTACAATTGCTATTAAAAAGGAAATGACTTGATTTGAAGTGAGCACCGAAGCAAATAAACCGATGCCTATGTATACCGATGCCAATAATAATAAACCTAAAAAAGAACCCCATGTAGCTCCAGTGTCGATATTGCCAACAGGATTTCCAAGTTGATATATCGATAAGAAATAAAGCAAGGTAGGTAATAAGGAAATTGCGACTAAAATAAGGGCAGCAAAGAATTTTGCAGAAACGATACCGAATGCAGCTATTGGTCGAGTGACAATCATTTCAAGTGTACCCATTTTTTTCTCTTCAGCAAAAAGCCTCATTGTTATTGCTGGTATAAGAAATAGATACAACCAAGGAGCTAATTCAAAAAAACCTTTTAAAGAAGCTCTTTGACCTTCAAATAAATTAAAATTCCCTGGTATAACCCACAGGAACAAGCTTGTTGTTAATAGGAAAATAGATACAACTAAGTAACCTGTAATTGAACCAAAGAAGGAATTCAACTCTTTTTTTAATAAACTATACATTGTTTATTTGTGGTTTTTTATTGATTGAACAATTAATTTAGCAGCAGCAATTGCTGCACCTTCTGTATTCGATTTTTGTTTTAATTCAGAATAATTATGCAACATTTTCATTCGGTATTCTTTTGTGTTGAGAATGTTATTTAATTCTTCCTGTATGGTTTTTAATTTTACTTCTCCTTGGAATAATTCTTTAACAATTTCTTTTTCAGCAACTAAGTTAACGAAAGAAAAGTATTTTGTTTTTAAAATAAACTTCCGAAATATAGATAGAAGCCAACCGAGGCCCATTTTATAAACAACTATTTGAGGAATATTTAGCAAGGCTGTTTCGAATGTGGCTGTTCCTGAAGCAACAATGGCAGCATTGCTATTTCGGAGTAATTTATAGGTTTGATTGTATACAACTTCAAGCTTGCGAGTTAGAATGTTGGAATAAAAATTTGCATCGAATCCTGGAGCACCTGCAACAATGAATTGATAATCAGGGTATTTTTCGGCTACTTCTTCCATAATAGGAAGTAAGGACTGAA
>JAQIBQ010000449.1 GCA_027859005.1 Prolixibacteraceae bacterium
AAATTGGAACGTGCTGAGAAAAGTGGATTTACTAATGATAGTAAAGAGCAAATATTAATGGAATCAAAGGCTATGTTAAATGGCTAATTATAAATTAAGTTATACGGCCAAAGAAGATTTAATTAGAATTCATCAATACGGTGTTAAACAATTTGGAATAAAGCAAGCTGATAAATATTTTGATTCGTTTTTTGAATGTTTTGAAATCATTGCTCAACGTCCGTTTTCATTTGAATCTGTTGATTTTATAAGAATAGAATACAGACGCTGTGTTTGTGGCTCTGATAGTATTTATTATAAAATAAAAGATAACATTGTTGAAATTATGTCAATTATTGGAAGGCAAGATTTGAAGAATAGTCTATAGTAAAAAAACTGTATTAGGTCTCACATTAGATTTCTTGAACTAATTTCAGATACTTTGTAAAAATATTTTATGTTAAAATTCATCTTTATACTTATAGCTTCGTTTTTAGTAATTCTAACATCGTTTAGTGATGCTAAAAACGAAATAGTGGAACTTGCAAACGATGGAACTTGGTGTTGGTTTTCAGACCCTCGTGCCATTTATGTTGAAGAGAATAATTCCCTAGTTACAGGATTTGTTACCGAAGATGGTAGTGTTGCTGCACTTCAGTATTCATTTAATGATGGTAGAATTAACCAAACAATTTTAAATGAAAAGTTGGAAGTTGATGACCACAATAATCCAGCCTTTGTTCAACGTGCCGATGGACGGTTTTTAGCTTTTTATACCAAACATCACAATACCAGTTTATACATGAATGTTTCTACTGAGCCAAACCTTGCAGATGCTTGGGATAAGGCCATTGAAATTAACCCCAACAGAAAAGTTGATTTAGAAAAGTATGGCGATGATAAATACACTTATGCCAATCCATTCATGCTGAAAAATGAGAACAACCGAATATACTTGTTTGGACGCTGGATAGGCTTTAAACCAAACATGAGCTGGAGCGACGATGGTGGAAGTACTTGGTCCGAAGGTAGGGTAGTAGTATGTTCTGAACCTTTTAGTTGGGGCAAACGTCCGTATGTTAAGTATTTTAGCAATGGCTCTAATAAAATTCATATGGTTTTTACCGATGGACATCCGCGCGACGAAGCTTTCAACTCGGTATATTACGCTTGTTATTACAAGGGAGCGTTTCACAAAGCCAATGGAGAGGAAATTTGTACTACAAGCGAATTACCATTTGCACCAGAACAAGCTACTATGGTTTACGATGCTAAAACCACTGGAAATAGGGCTTGGGTTTTTGATCTATTTGCCGATGATAGGGGGAATCCAGCAATAGCTTATGCTCGTTATCCTACAGAAACCGAACACATTTATCATTATACAATCTATGATGGCGAAAAATGGATCGATTCAGAAATTGTAAATTCTGGCAAATGGTTTCCACAAACACCATTAGGCGAACATGAAAAAGAACCACACTATTCGGGTGGCTTGAGTATTTCGGCAAATCAACCTAATACAGTTTATGTTTCGGTTCAAAACGAAGGGAAATTTGAAATTGAAAAACGAACACTTGTTAGCGGGAAATGGGAAGCCGAAGCCATTACTCCTTATGAAACAAAAGATCAAGTACGACCTTATGTAATTAAGAATTCGAAAAAGAACGATTTGTTGCTTTGGAACTCCATCGAACGGTATATTCATTATACCAATTATAAAACTTCAGTAAAAATGATGGTTAAGTAAGTTCGAATTATATTCGGTATTTTTAATCCTGATTTAATTCTAAATTGAAAAGTACACAGAAATGAAAAAAACAATATTCTTCCTAAGTATACTTCTTCTATGTTCAACTACTTCATTTGCGCAATTCAATAAGGCCTTATTCGATAGCCTAAATAAAGTTAGTTCCCAAGATCATCAATTAATGATGTCTCAATTGGGCATTAGCGAATTACGTCCCGGGCCTTCGGGTAATCCAGAGGATTTAAATGCAGCCAACTCCGATGAGTCGAAAGCAAAAACATACACTAGTTTGCCCGATGCCTTGCTTTTTAATAATGGTGAAAGCGTAACAAATGCCAAACAATGGGAAAAACGGAAGCTTGAGATTATTGAAGATTTTGATCGTGAAATGTACGGTCGTTTGCCCGATAATATACTTGAAGTAACATGGGAAGTACTAAGTGTAAAAGACACTTTGGAAGGTGCTTTCCCAATTCGAATTAAAGAACTTAGAGCTAAGGTTGATAACTCTTCTTATCCAGCGCTTGACGTAAATATCGAATTAACCTTAACTATTCCATTGAATCATTCAAGTCCTGTTCCAGTAATTACTGAATTTGGATGGAAATGGCCTTCTAATTGGCCACGCAGAAAACCTGAAGGAACTCCTTGGCAAGAACAATTGTTAGCCAAAGGCTGGGGATATGCAATACTTGTACCCACAAGTTTTCAAGCCGATAATGGTGCTGGTTTGCGTCAAGGTATTATTGGCTTGGTAAACAAAGGTGAGCCTCGTAAGTTAGACGATTGGGGAACTTTACGTGCGTGGGCATGGGGAGCAAGCAGAGCGCTCGATTATTTCGAAATTGATGAAGATGTTGATGCAACTCGCATTGGTATTGAAGGTTTATCGCGCTATGGAAAAGCAGCTTTAGTTGCTATGGCATACGAGCCACGATTCGCCATTGGATTTATTGGTTCATCGGGTGCTGGTGGTGCAAAAATTTTGCGTAGAACATTTGGCGAGCAGGTCGAGAACTTGGCATCGTCGGGAGAATACCACTGGTTTGCACCTCGTTTTATTAAATACGCGGGGCCATTAACTCCAAACGACTTACCAGTTGATGCACATCAATTGGTGGCACTTTGCGCGCCTCGTCCTGTATTTATTAGTGTTGGCTCTCCAACAGTTGAAGGTCAGTGGATCGATGCCAAAGGAATGTTTTTAGCAGGAGTACATGCTGGTCCGGTTTATAAACTATTGGGAAAAAAAGACTTGGGAATTACTGAATTTCCACCACAAGAAACATCGTTAATTGAAGGTGAAATTGCATTTCGGCAACACGAGGGCGGACATACTGTTGTTCCCAATTGGCCATACTTCATTAAGTTTGCAGAACGTTATTTTGATAAAGAATAAATCTTCTAATTGAAAAGTCTAATTAACAATGAAAAATACTGTAGTTTATTATTTGGTAATTTTGCTCCCTATTTTATTGATCATTTGGGTCGCTACTATAGAATCTTCAACATGGTTTGTATATCTAATACTTATTTATGCATTGCCTTATCGTATTTTAACCGATGGAGCTCGTTTGGTCAGCAAAGATGCAATGAAATGGAACGATGTTTGGAAATTACTTTTTCCAGGTTCACGTTTTCGATATTTTAAGGTTTTGTATTTCAGTTAGTATTTTTCTTTTTAGGAAAGAATGTATTGTAA
>JAQIBQ010000509.1 GCA_027859005.1 Prolixibacteraceae bacterium
GTCGAGGCCTTTTTGGGTGATGCTAATTTATTAGGTGAATCAACTTTTGATATCATTTTTGCTAATATTCACAAGAATATTCTACTTCAAGATATGGAGATATATGCATTTGTGTTAAACGAAGGGGGAAAATTGTTTATGAGTGGTTTTTATACCGAAGACCTTGAAGACATAACGAGTTGTGCAGAAGCATTGAAATTGAGCGTTGTAAGTCATAAGGTTAGTAACAACTGGGTTGCTGCTTCATTCTCTAAATAACTTAGAATTTCAAAAATTTAAAGATTTAATTTTCGCTTAACAACAAGATGTGTTTTTCAACATATATTTGCATTGTCTTTATACGTTAAAGATTTAGTTAGTTTTTTATTGGTTAGTTTAGTTAGGTTCGAAAAGGATGGGTTACTCTGTCCTTTTTTTTTTTTTGTGCTTAATTTTAAAGAAAAAAGGATGAAAAACTATACTCGTTTTTCATCCTTTCTATTTTGTAAAAGTATTACTTATTCAATAATTGTATTGCTTACGAATGCTATTCGTTTACTGTCGGGCGACCAGCTTGGAACATTCATTGTGCCTTGACCTCCGTATAAATATGCAACTACTTTTGGTTTACCGCCATTAATTGGCATTGTTCGGAGATAAACTCGTTTGTAAAATGGATGATCGTCGGCAGCAATATCAGCATTGTACGAAATAAACACCATTGATTTACCATCGGGAGAGATGTGTGGAAACCAGTCGTTGAATTCATCAAATGTGAGTTGCTCTTGTTCCGATCCATCGGGCTTCATTCTCCAAATTTGCATGGTTCCTGTTCGAGTTGAATTAAAATAAATGTAATTCCCATCAGGTGAATATTCTGAACCATCGTCTAGGCCTGGAGCATTTGTTAGTTGAACCTCTTCTTTTGTTGTGCGTGATATTTTATAAATGTCTAAATGTTCAGCATTATTTCTACCTGCAGTGTATACCATGAATTCTCCATCGGGCGAAAAACCGTGTAAATACGAGGGGGCTTCAGTTGTAATTAACTCTGGAGTTCCACCTTCAGCGGGCAAAACATAAACCAGTGATGAATGATTTTCATCTTGTGTGTGATCACTTATTCCCTGTAGTTTCCCATCGAATGATAACACATGATCGTTGTTATTATTAATTGCAAAGCTGGTGTTGATCTCTTTAACGTTAGATGTTTCAATGTCAAATGAAAATAGTTTTCCTTCGCTATTGTATACCAACGCACTTCCATCGGGAGTCCAATTGGGAGCCTGTAACGATAAAGGTGAACTGTGTACAATTGTTCTTTTCCCCGTTTCTATGTCCATAATTTCAATATGGCTGCCAATATAGTCGCGATAAGGAATTAATGAATCAGGAGCAGGAATAACTAAACGAACATTGTCGAATACAGCTGTTTCCAATACTTCAATTTCGTGTGAACAGATAAAAAGACCGACATGAGCATTTTCTTCGAGTTTTAAATCTGTTACTTCAACGCTTGTATAAGTGTCGCCATCAATTGCAGATGAAAATATAAAGGTATCACCTTTACGTTCCAATTGAATAATGTTTGGACCTACAATAGCTGCTTTGCTTTCTTCTGTTTCGTTTCTAACTTGGCTTCGGTATTGCAACGATGTTAATCCATCGCCGTGAACTACAGCATTAATATGAGCCGATTCTCCACTTAATGAATCTCGAACCATAATACCAAACTTTCGATGTGCATTTACACCCGCGCCAATAAATTTCACGCGTGCTCTTAAAATAAAATCACCTTCAACCTTTTTTGAAAGAAAATGAAACTCATCGTTGGCAAACCAAATATTTTCTCCAGCACCGGTAAGAGTATACTCTTTCGTTGTACTGTTAAAAGTGCTTTCACCTTTAAGCTTTGGATTTCCGACATTGGTACTTTGGTCAAAAATACCTAACGATTTTTCGGTTTGAGTTTGACAAGACGTTATCATAATGGATAGAATAAGAGTAGCTAGCAAGTAACTACTGCATTTAAAAT
>JAQIBQ010000553.1 GCA_027859005.1 Prolixibacteraceae bacterium
TTTAAAAAAAGAAATTGAAAGCAAGGACTGTTTTAAAAATATAGGCAATCATAAAGTGTTTTATCAAATTTCGTGGACAACATTAGAGGAAAAACAAAATGAAATGAAGAATTTTTTGAATAAACTTGAATCTGATGCTCCAGATAATCTTAGATGGAAATATTCAGAGGAAAGTGACTCCATATTTATTACTCATATTTTGACTAATTACACATATGGACTAAATGCATTTTTTAAAGAAGTAAATGAATAATTACGTCAGCTAATTTAGGTTTTGTAAATTCTATTGGGGTTACAATGAAACCCGCTCCAAAATCTTTGGATACATGGACAGAGAAGTACCCATATTCTGCCACGTAGCTTATGTGTGCCGAGAAGCTGTCAATTACTATGGCAAATTCAGAGGTTATGAATTTTAGAAAGTTTTCCGATTACTGCGAATTCGTACTGTACGCTGGGCACGCAAACGGTATAAACGCTATCGAACAAGTTTAACGAAGGCATGTAAATGGATAGATCGGGTACGCAGTAAGTATCCAAATTTATTATAAAGTTACCGGTTAAGGCCCTGCAATTTGCTTTCAGCAATTTTCATTTTATTGCAGTTACTTTAGTTTCTGTAACTATTGAATCAAAGGTTAATAGATATTCGATCATTTTTTTACATCTAAAGTCTAGTGTCTAATATCTAAACTCTATATTTTCATGAATTTCATTCATCTTTTAAACCTATGTATTTTCAATGCATAGTGGTTTATTTTACCATTGGCAAGTTGGTTGCTCCAACTAGTCTATGTTTAAGTTATTATTGTTAAATTAGTGCAGATTTGTATAACAGGAGCTAGGTGATGGGAGACTATCACGCATCTCGAGTGCTCGGGATGAGAAGCCTGGTGTGAATTGGAGTGAAAGCTAAATCGGCATAGCCAAATTTCCCTTGCTTACTCGACACTTTATCGTTAACGAGAATAAGAGCGAAGTTCAATCATTGAGTGTAATCGCTATGTTTGAGAAAAAAATAAAATGAATAAATCCGAGATTCAAATATTTACAAGTCTGAAGAGCTTGAAGAAGAATCAACTTGTGCAATAATTGCACAAGTTCAAAAAGAAGGTAATCGTGAAATAAATTGTCAGATTAAATATTACAACCTTGATATCATCATCGCTGTTGGTTATTGAGTAAACTCAAAGAGAGGTACTGAATTTCGAATCTGGGTAAATAAAATAATCAAGGAAGCAAAATTACTTGAAATCTAAAACAACAAAATACAACAAAAAACCTTGGCAGAAAACAAAAACATGATAACTAAACCTAAACCACCGAGTAATTTTTTATTGGTATTTCTATTGTTCTTTCCCCTATTCGGTATGGGGCAAAAATGGATTGCAGATACCCTTACAATTGCCTTGCCTGACCCTGTTAGTTGCTTTTTCAACGTTGAAACTGCCACTGATCTGAGAACATACGACCCTCGTTTCTTATCAGTTTATGAACAAAATAAATGGCTTGTTTTTCCAGTAGATCAAATTGTAGCAATGGAGCTTCCATTGAACAAATACTTCGAGAATCGTTTTTCTTCTGACTCCAATACAAATCAAAATTACCTGGTTAATATACGTGAGTTTTATATTAAAAATTCAAGTACTAAAAGTAAACGAAACTTAAAGCTTTATTCAACCCTTGAGTTATCGAAAAAACAGTTGGACGATACTATTTTTGTTGGTTCATTTTATTACGAAGAAGCGTTTACTCACAAAAAGAAATTGCCTGTTGTTGAGGGCTATGAGAGTTTATTAGAAGAGTGGAGTAATAATTTCATTAGCGATGTTTTAGCTGTTGATCAAGAACTCGATTTAATCTTAGGTAATAATCTTTATCATTTTAGAAGAAACAAAACATCGGTTAAGAAAAACTTATATACTGAACTTGATTTTTTTGCAGGACTAAACTTTTGGGGAATCGATGGTGAAATTTGGTTTTCTGAACCAGAAGGAAATAAGAAATTTAACCGAAGTGCAGGAGTAATGCGCTATGTTAAACATCCTAATTTTCAGTCAATAGGGCTGGGGAGAAATTTGCGATTTTGGAATTACAGAATGAATGAAAAATGGCTGTTTACAAATAAAATGGCTTTTGTAATCGGGTTTAATAATTGGAATGATATGGATACTGCTGCTCATAAATTTGAGGAAATATTTTTATTCGACTTATCGTTTACACAGCGTATAAATTACAATCCTATTGATAAAAGTGGATTTGTTTTCGGCTTAGGTTTAATGGAGGATGTTCATTATATTATTTATCATCAGCCCAAGTTAAACATTGGCTTGTCAGTTAATATTGCTTATAAATTTTAAGAAATGAAGCTACTATTAAATATCATTTTTCTGTTTTTAGTGACTTCAGTACTAGCACAAAATGCTACATTGTCGGGTATTGTAAGCGATGCAGAAACAGGTGAAACGCTGATAAGTGCTACGGTGCTTTTGAAAACCGATAATTTGCACGGAACAACAACCAATGTGAACGGTTTTTTCAGTTTGCCTGGAATTGAGCCCGTATCCTACAATATTGAATTTTCGTTCATGGGTTACGAACCCGTGATTAAAAGAGTTGATTTTAGTAAAAATCCGAAACAATTTATTGAAGTAGCTTTGAAGCCTTCTGATATCGTTCTGGAACAAATAACTGTAATTGAATCGGGGCCAGACAGGCTCGGAGATAAAGATGTAGAAATTAGTCAGCATACTTTAACGCCAAAAGCCATTCGGAGTATTCCAACTGCTCGAAATGATGTTTTCAGAGCTATTCGATATTTGCCAGGAGTAGAAGCAACAGAGCCCTTCTCTCCATTGGTTTCAGTAAGAGGTAGCAATCCAGGCGAAAACCTGATTATGCTCGATGGAGTTACAATTTATAACCCTTACCACTTTTTATCATCGTCGAGTATATTTAACATGCAAACAGTAAAGAATGTCGATTTAATGGTTGGCGGATTTGGTGCTGAATATGGGGGACGGAATTCTTCTGTAATTAACATTTCTACTAAAGACGGTAATAACAATGGGATACATGGTGAAATAAATCCTTCAACTGCATTGTCAAAAGTATTTCTTGAATTTCCAGTTGGTAAAAAATCAACAATGATGGTAGGAGCAAGGTTGTATTACGATCTACAGACCAACCTTATGATGTATAGTAACAATTATTTCTACGATACAAATTTGTCATTTACCCATCGATTTAATGCTAAAAACAGTTTAACACTTAAGTATTTTAGCTCGAAGGATAAAAATGATATGGATTTTAATAATTTCTACAAATACATGGGAAACTCTATGGCTGGCTTAATGGATGACGAAGTTGATATAGCCGAAATTTTTAATGGAGTGAGCATTAAATATGTTAATAAATGGAGAAATAATATAGCTACAGCAATTTATAAATCGGTAGTAGGATCGCGTCTCTATTTTAGGGCACAAATTTATGCTTCGTTGCACAGTGCCGATAATTTAAGCGAAGTATTTTTTAAGACCGATAGCTTAGTGTTTTTTAATACTTCAACTCAATTCAATACAAAGGTGCACGATTGGAGTGGAAAATTTAGTTTGAATTATAAAATGTTTAGCTGGAATGACATTAATTTGGGAGCTGAGTATAACAATTATCTATTTTATAATGCTTCCACTATTAATAAAATCGAAAATATTTCAGCTCAAAAGACACCAATATTGTTATCGCTTTTTGCTGAAGATAAAATTACGATTGGCTCATTCACTGCCCGTGCCGGTTTAAGAGCAACCCAATTCAATAAGGGTAGTGTAATGTATGAACCGCGTTTGAATGCGGTATATCGTTTCGATGATGGCTTGAAATTGGAAGCTGCTTGGGGGCGTTATAATCAGCATATCTTCAGTATGAACACTCAGGAGTACGAGTTGAACCAAATTCTTGATTATTATTATCCGCTTGAGAATGGCAAACCTAGTCAATCGGAACATTTTATTTTAGGAGCTGAAAAGCTAATCAATTCAAACAATACCTTATCTGTCGATTTATATTATAAAGATATTTCACGCACTTATACCTTCGATTTAATGCAAGATCAGTATGAAGTATTTGCATTGTCTGATAAAATTGTTGCTGGTAGTGGAAAGTCGTACGGTATGGAATTGTTATGGAAAGGAAGTTTTGGGAAATTATCGGGGTGGGGAAGTTACACCCTAGCAAAATCTACACGTTCCTTTCCAAACATTATGAATGGAAAAGAATTCGATTACGATTATGATCGTCGGCATTCCATAAAGGCTGTTTTAAATTATCAAGCAACTAAAAGGATATCTTACAGTACTTCTTTTATGGCCCAAAGTGGCATTCCTAAATCAATTGAAAACACAATCCAATCGTTTTATATGTATGAACCTTTAACCGGAAGTATGAATTATGGACAACAATATACCGTTGATAAAAAGAATGCTTCTCGCTTGCCTTGGGTTTTTTATCTCGATTTTGGATTACAAAAAAGAGTGGTGTCGGGATTTGGGAAAAACATAGCTGAGTTTTTTGGCGCCGATGAATCATACCTTATTTTGAATGTAAACAATGTTCTGTTTTTTAGACGAAATGTGTTGTATTATCAAGCATTTGTTGGATTTGATAAATTTTTGCCTTTTAGCGATAGCTATTTCCCAACCGTAAGTGCAGGGTATACCATTAAATTTTAATGAACTGAAAAACTGAAAGACTGAAAAACTGAATGAACTGAAAGACTGATCTCTCTGCAAGTGCGGGAAACAAATAAACAGAATGAATTGAAGGTACTGAAGAATTGAATGAATTAAAGTATTAACAGTCTATTGACTAATGACAAATACTAATGACCAATGACTTTAAATGAGATGAAAAAAATAAAAATATACCTATTCCTACTACTTGGTGTTACTTTTATGTTCGCTAGTTGTACAAAAATAGCAGAGTATTATATTGGGCTCAATATGCAACCAGATATGGAAAATTCTCCGTTTACACCTGGTCTAAATGTATTTGGGGTTCTGAAAACTGGTCCCGATTACGATACAGTCAATCATTATTTTGAAGTACAAGAAATGGTAGATATTATGAACTGGACTGATTCTTTCAGAATTCAGAATGCCTCAATTTATTTAACTCGAACTACCCTTGAGAATGAACAGTTTAATTACAATCCCATTCATCAACACGATGGAATTTATATTGATAAGCAAATTGAATCCTTGCCAGGTGATCGGTGGACTTTCATTTGCGAATATGATACGTTTTCAGTGCATTCATCATGTATCGTTCCTAATACACCTGAGTTGATTGGTGATATAATTTATTCTGCTGAAAATGGTTATAGTTTCACTTTAAAGGCTGATGAAACTGCATTTATGTATCTTGTTTATATTATTAATAATGAAAATTTTCATTTTGAGCAGTTGGTCCCAGATGTAAATGAGAATACAAAGTTCAGTGTACTACCCGAATGGGATCTTACTGATAATACTTCGGTGGTATATATTTTTGCTTACGATAAAAATCTACGTGAGTACATCACTACTTCAAATACCCTTTATAAACCCAATGCATACCGTCCAAAATATTCAACTGTTGATGGTGGATATGGGACATTTGGTGCAATGAGTAGCTCTGTTGAAATTGTAAATCATTAGTAGCATATTGGGTGATTACATATTCAAGTTGATCTTTAACTGTGGCTGATCAACGTTTACTTTGATGGATGCCGAATCTATTTTCGAATAAGTAGGATAAAAAAATAGACTGCTCAAATGGGCAGCCTATTTACATGTAAAAAAAAATCTAACTAATTGTCTGCTAACTAACAATCTAATTATATTATTACCATCCTGGATTTTGTGTTAAAACACCGTCCGATAGTGTGATCTGATTATTTGGTATTTGAAACAAACCTTTCGTTTCAAATAGTTTATCTCCATTAATAACTTTGGCTACTTCGTTATCGCCGTTTAATAATATACCGTTATAACTTAGCTTCTCTGCAGCATATGCTAAAGTATGGTCATACCTTAAAAGATCCCAGTAACGAAGGCCTTCAAAAGCAAGTTCTAATTTTCGTTCGTTAAAAATTAGATCTTTATTAACAGACGCAACGGGAGAAACATGGGCTCTTTCTCGCACTTGATTTACATAACTTAAAGCATTGCTACTACCTAATTCGGCTGCCATTAAAAGTACATCGGCATAGCGAACAACAATGTAATCTTGGTTTTGACCAGTTTGGTTGCTTCCAGCGCCTAATGATACAGCTAAGCTATTTCCTTCAGCTGTGCACAATGGGGTATACTTTTTATTGTAATAACCAGTATATTCTTTGGCTTGTACCGGAGAGAATTCAATTCCTTCTTCCTCAATGGCTATAATTGATGCTGCTCTACGATCATCGTTTGGATCAAAACTATCGTAAAACTCAGATGAAACAGTATTTGCTCCCCATCCTGTATCATAACCTCTTTCAGGCCATGTTGTAAGTCTCATTCCATTCATAATTACCCAATGGTTTCCATCATAAATACCTGTATAGGTGTATTTAATTGAAAAAACAACTTCTTTATTGTCTTCACCTGCATAAGTATTGTTATCAATTGTATTCCCATTTTCAACTGCTTGGTACTGTGCAGCAGCAGGCCATAAATCGTAGAAATTATCAACTAAACCATGTCCACTATTAGCAATTATGTCTTCAACATATGATAACGCATCGGCCTTTGTCACCATTCCTAATAAATCATCTTTTCCATAATAACCGGTATAAAATAGATAAACGCGAGCGAGCAAAGCTTCTGCAGCCCATTTGGTTATGTATCCATATTCCGATGACGCAATATTATTATATGCTGTAGCACTCATATTATTTACCGCAAAAAGTAAATCTTCGGCAATTAATGCATAAGTTTCATCAGGATCACTTTGTGGAATATTTTCACTTGAAGGTTCGGTTAATAAAGGTATTCTTTCAAACATACGTACCATGTCGAAATAAGTGAAGGCTCTAATAAATCGTGCTTCAGCTTCTATGTCTTTGGCTTGTTGTGGGTTATCTTCCCAGTCAACTTGATCTAAACGTGAAATAAGCATATTGGATCTAAAAATTGTTTTGTAACAATTTATCCAAGTATTATTATAAATATTCATATAAGAAGGTGCTACATTTATGTCATATTCGTCAAGCATTCTAAAGTCATCGGCATCAGTAGCACCGGTTCCTCCAAAAGTTAAATCAGATAATATGACGGCACAAATAGGCATTGAAAAAACATCGGCATAGTTCTGTTGTAGTCCATCATAGCATCCCACTAGTGCTTCTTGAGCTTCAGTAGGAGTTGTATAATAACTTAAGTCCGTTTTTTGAGTTAAAGGTTTTGTGTCTAAATAGTCTTGACTGCAAGAATTTGCTACTAACATCGTAGCAATTGCTATAATTATTTTATAGAATTTCATTTTAATAGATTTTAAAATTTAACATTAACACCAAATAACATCACGCTTGGGCGTGGATAATACCCTACATCAATTCCTGAAGAGAATTGGTCCGTTACGCCACCATCATGTCCATAACCAACCTCCGGATCCATTCCTGTATATTTGGTAAAAGTGTGTAGATTTTGTGCCGATGCATATAAGCGCAATTGACTAACGTGTTTTATGGTCAATATTTTGGTTAAATCAACACCTAATGTTA
The DNA here is from genome assembly GCA_027859005.1 of Prolixibacteraceae bacterium. Classification (GTDB taxonomy): domain Bacteria; phylum Bacteroidota; class Bacteroidia; order Bacteroidales; family Prolixibacteraceae; genus Roseimarinus. The sequence goes on from JAQIBQ010000553.1 coordinate 7,742, forward strand.
GGTTACTAATTCTGAAATAATCGCCGTCTTGCATAAAAATGCTCGAAAATTGAGAATAGTTTCCATCGCTATTGGTAACTCTTGGTATTGTATTCGATGTTCCTTCTCCTGTCCACCGATCGAGTATAGCCGTTGTATAGTTATTAAATTTACCTCGGAAACGGTACGATTGTACAATTTGATTACCCATAACTCCATTTGTTACTACCTGGAAATCAAATGCTTTGTAGGTGCAATTAAAGCTGAATCCGTAGATGAAATCTGGATTTGGATTACCTAAATCAACTTTGTCATCATCAGTTAATGTGCCATCGCCATTCTGGTCAATATATTTTATATCGCCTGGTTTTGCTCTTTTCTGAATTAATTCGCCTTCAGAATTTACATAAGAATCTACATCTTCTTGCGTTTGAAATAGGCCATCGGTTTCATATCCCCAGAAAAAGCCAACAGGATGTCCAGATTCTGCTCTATAGAATTCTAATGAGTTGTCGAAAAGTACATTTTCTGAACCATGAATGATACCATCTTTTGTAGGAATTTCGATAACATTGTTTTTATTAAAAGCTCCATTGGCATTAAAATTATAACTGAAATCGCCAACTTCATTATTGTAGGATAAAGCTAATTCTACACCTTTGTTTGATACACTACCTCCATTAATGAAAGGAGCTTCAGCTCCGGCAGTAGCTAAAACTGGAGCTTTAATTAACCAGTCTTTTGTTGTCTTATTGTAGTAATCGAAATTAACCGATAAGTGGCTGTCTAATAAACGTGCATCAAATCCAATGTTTAATTGTTCAGATGTTTCCCATTTAATTGCCTCGTTTGGTAAACGATTTGGATAAGAACCTGTCGTATTAACTCCTTCTGTATCTCCAAAATTATAGTCAGCATCGGTAAATTGAATAGGTGCTACGTATTGGAACGATTCAATATTTTGGTTCCCATTTTGACCCCAACTTGCTCTTAATTTTAAAAAGTTAACAGCACTTGCGCCTTCCATGAAATTTTCATTTGACATTACCCAACCCGTAGAGAATGAAGGAAAATATCCCCATCGATTTCCGTCTGCAAATTTTGAAGAACCATCGGCACGAAAGGTTGCATTAAATAAATACGTTTCTTTGAAACCATATTGAACCCTACCAAAATAGGATACTAGTTTGTCTACATCATTAGGAGCACCTTCTAGTATAAGGTTAGCCCATTCTTGATTTGTAGCATTGTTGAGATAAGCATGTTCCAAATCGTTAAAAGCAAGTTGTGCATTTTCACCGTAAATCCATGAACCATGATATTGGCGTGCTGACATACCTGCCATAGCGTCAATTTTATGATTGTCAAGGTTTAAAGAATAGCTTAAAACATTATCAAAGGTTAAACTAAGACCTTTTTCCATCCGTTGGTTTGCTTTTGAATAGATGTTTTTTTCTAATGTTGACAATACGTACTCAGGAGTATAGCTTCGTCTTTCCTTGCTAAAATTATCGAACCCAATTGATGATCTGAATTTTAAATTTTTTGTTAACTCAATATCAGCATATACATTTCCAATAACTTTTTGATTATTAGAGGTGTTTTGGTTTTTATATACCATGCTTGCGTATGGGTTTTGTTCTTCTGGATACCAATATATATTGCCATCCTGATCAACAATTTCATCGTTGAATGAACTCATAAATCCACCATCGTCGGTATATACAGGCATTAATGGGCTTGCATTAAATGCTCCTTTTAGAGGGTTGGTATATTGTCCACCAACATCAACGCCGTTTTTCTTTACGTATGATAAACTAAGGTTTTGACCAATTTTTATACGACCGTTATAAAGTGATTTCTCAGAATTGAACCTTCCGCCATATCGTTCGTAGTTCGATAAATCTGGACCACCAACAATACCTTCTTGTCCAGTATATGATAACGACATTGAATATATTGATTGTTCTGTACCACCTGAAGCGCCTACTACAATATTTTTTGAAAGAGCATTTTCAACAAACATTTGATCCATCCAATCAGTATTTGCAACCCCGTTTTGAGTATATGCTGGTAGGTTTTCTACATCAAATGGCCATCGATTTTCAGGTAGTCCTGAATTGGCCGCTTGTTCATTCATAATCATTACATATTGGTCGGTATTCAGCATGTCAACTTTTTTGGCAACATTCTGAACTCCATAATAGGCATCAAAGGTGACTTGTGATTTTCCTACTTTACCCTTTTTTGTTGTAATTAATATTACTCCATTTGCGGCTCTTGAACCATAAATAGCAGCAGATGCTGCATCTTTTAATACATCAATGGATTCAATGTCAGCACTGTTTAAATAATTAATATCGGTAGTTTGAACTCCATCAACAATGTAAAGAGGGCTCGCATTTCCAATGGTTCCCAATCCACGTATTGTTACTTTCATTCCTTCACCCGGTTGACCCGATGCTGAAGTAATATTTACTCCGGCCACCTGTCCTTGCATTGCCTGAAGAGCATTGGTTGAATTGCGTTTTTCAAGAACATCGCCGTTAATTTGGGCAGTTGCACCTGTTAACAATTTCTTTTTTTGAACGCCATAACCAATTACAACCAGAACTTCGTCGATAGCCTGAACATCTTTTTCGAGTACAAAATTGATGGTTGATTTATCCTTTATGGATATATCCTGTGTTAGATATCCAATGTAGAAAACAGAAAGTACTTCAGCTTTGTCATTAACTTGTAAAGAGTAGTTTCCATCTATGTCGGTAGCAGTACCAATTGTTGTTCCTTTTACAAGAACACTTACACCAACCAAGGTTTCACCACTTTTATCGGTTACATTTCCGGTGATTGTTCTCTCTTGGGCAAATGTTGTAACGAAGACAAGATTTGCGACTAAAAGTAGCAAAATATGTTTCGAAAACAGTTTTTTTAAATTTACCTGTTTAATAAGATTTTTCATAATTATAGATTAGTTATTAAGCAATTTATATAGTTCTGAATTAGTCTGAAATCCTTGTTATTCGATTATAATTCTCGTTTTTGGAAGAATGTTTATTCCCTTCAAGTGCATGTTATAATGTTGAAATGTTTTTATACCATGTGTAAAATGTAAAATCAATTGAAAGATGAAATTCATCTAAATACTTAACATTTTATACATGTAATTTTTTATGTTTTTCATTTTCGTATTGTGAAAAAGTTATTCGAATAATTGTGTTGTATTTAAATAAATAGCGAGTATGTATTGGTTTTAGTTGCGCATTATTAGTGCATTAGGCATTTTGGGCTATTTTGTGTAAATGATAATTAGCCTAACTTGTTTCATCCATTGATATTAACCAGAATTGATGGTTCTAAGGTGTTTGAATTGTTTTTGAAGAGTGGACAATATGTTAATATTATTGAATTCATTTGCTCATTTATCCACAAAAAAAAATCCCGAACACCTAAGGTGTCGGGATTTTTTTTAAATATTACTCTTTTTAATGTTTACTTATCTTTCTGATAATTTTATCATCTTTTGTATAAATATTTACTTGATAAATTCCTTTAGCATGGTTCGAAATATCTAGGTCTACACTTTTCCCTTTGTAAATAATGGCACCCTTAAGGTTTGAAATTTCAATCCATTCAATTTCATCTCCCGAAACGTGAATTTGGCCATTCGTTGGCGAAGGGAAAACAGTATATTTATCGGTTTTAGTAATCGAATTAAATGTGTTGAATACAGGTGTCCAACTTATTGTTATCGACGAAAAACTAGGACCATCACTTGGGGTAATTTCAAAAGATTCATTGGTTTTAGTGAATTCAATTTCTGTAAAATTGCCAGTGTTGTTTTTATCGGTTAACTCCATGCAAAGTTTGAAATTGCCATCGTCAACTATGCTACCATTTGTATTGGTAGCATCCCAACTGCAAGTTCTAGTGCTGTGGCTTGATCGGGTAGCTCCAGTAATAGCATCAATTGTATTGAATTCTGAATCTGATTTTGCTGTTGATTCCTGCCAATTGTTCAAGTGTGTTATTCTTTTATCGGCATAAGTAAGCAGGGTTTTTACAAATTCACCCGAGCTGTTTTCAACCCAAATTGCCATTACATTACGTGGCGCATATTTCCCACCTGTATCACTTGTTTTTACTGAAATTTCTAATGATCCTTGTGTTTGTGCTGTGGATATTTTAGCAAGAAACAAAACAAGTAGAATGAAAATATATTTATTCATAAAATCTATTTAGTAAGGTTTTCAAATTGATCTTTGATAGCACCAGGAGTACTCATTATTTTGGTAAATGTTCCCATTGTTAATTCGGGCCAATGTAATGCAATGCGATAACGTCCGTGTAACATTGTTGTTTTTTTGCCTTGAAGAATAATTTCATAGGGTAGTGCCGCAGCATGATCTTCTCCAATAATAGGAAGGAAATGTGCTTCGCCTTCGTCTACATCCATAAGGCCAATTCCAAATACTGCGGTTTCTTTTTCTGTATCAACTATTTTATATACTAGTTTTGAGTTGCTAATGCCTTTTTTAATATTTGACTCAATTGTTTTTATTCCTTCAGCAAACGAATTAAATGTTTTTAATTCTACCGGATCGGAAAAACGCTCCATACCAAACATATAATGGTATTTTTTTAAGTCACTTTTGCTAATATTTCCGCCTATTCTATTGGGGGTAGTACTTACAAGAGTTACGGCATCAGTAATCTTACTAGTAACTGAAGTTAATGCTTTTTGTACTGATTCTTTTTCCATTTCGTCACCCAGGTATGCCCAAAATATGTATTCCGGATTTAATAAATATATATTTGGTTTTCCGGCTTTTTCAATAATGGCAATTTTTAGGACAGATGCTAAAGCACCACGGTCTGCGATATTAAATGTTACCTTTTTTAATTTGTCATTTGTAAATGCAATTACATTTAGTTGCATATTTCCTTCAGGATTATAGTTTCCTATAATTTCAAAACCATTAGAAGTAATGGCATTGCTTACTGTTTCAATTGCTTCGCTAGTTGTGGAGTTTAACTGGCCAAAATGTAAGTATGGCGATAGTGCAAAGGAGATTGAATAAACTACGGATAATGTGAAAAACAGAATTGCTTTTTTTATCATGGCTTTTACAATTAATTTGACAATATATATATCTAGATAGCAATATCGATAAATGGATTGAAAGAGCCAAACTGCAAATTGATTTTAGAAAACAAAAAGAAATGTATTAGGTGAATATCCGAACAAATGTTATTATGAGTATAACAATTAACAAAAGTGTTGTTAAGGCAGCTTCTTTATGTTCTCCTAATTTTACATGGGTGATTGGTGCTCCAATCATTAATACCACTAAACCAAAGGCCGCTATTGTTGATAAAAATGGTAAAAAATTGAAATAGGATGGTAGTATGAATAATATTGCTCCTATAATTTCAGCTACTGAGATTAGTCGAATATAGCTTATGGAATTCTCACTTAACCATTTCGTTTGATCGTTAACTGACTCGTAGGACTTAATTAATTTTACAGTTCCTGCAACAAGAAAAACAAGAGAAACTACTATTGCAGCTATTAGAATAAAGAGATCCATGTTTTTATTTTTACTTCAATTTATGAAATTGTAAACGAATAAGTAAAATTAAAATTGTCTTAAAATTAAATTATTGTCTGAATT
>JAQIBQ010000598.1 GCA_027859005.1 Prolixibacteraceae bacterium
TCATTTAATTGAACCTTCTTCAGAGGGTTACAAAGAAATTGGCAAGGCTTCTTTTTTCGATTCAAAAAATTCGCAGGCATGGGCTCCTATGGCTTTTTATAAAGGCAAACTAATTGTTCGCGACATGGAAAAAATGGTTTGCGTTGATTTGGTAAATAACCTTGAGTAGCAATTATTTTACCTTTTGAATTGTTCTTACCTAACCTGTATTATTCATACAGGCTAAAGAACTATCTGCACTCGTATGCCATTTTCGATTTCTACAATCATTGAGTTGGTTAAGCCCAGTTTGCGTAAAAATAGTAGTCCTTTTTTAGCAAATTCAATGGTTTCAAATTTTCCCAACTGCCCCTTGTTTGCAACGAGGCGGTTTTCAGTTCCTCTTCATTGACGAGAAGAAAGTAACACTATTGAACTTTCTTTAAAAAGCTCAAAGAATCAGAACTCTACATTTCGAAATTGAATCCCTTTTCTTGCAATCTTTTGTATCGATCTACATCAAATTTATACAATCTGGCCGACCGATGTGCAACACTTTCTTGTTTTGCATCAAGTGAAATAAGCAATTTCATTCTCAGTATTTTTCTTCTGAAATTAGATTTATCGAACTTGGCATTCAGGATACTCTCGTACAAAACCTGTAGCGAATAAAGAGGGAATTCATTGGGTAAAAGATTAAAGCCTATGGGTTCAATTCGAATTCTTATTCGTAAAATTTTAAGCGCACTTTTAATAATTTCACTATGATCAAAACATAAAGGCGGTAATTCGTATATATTCTTCCATTGTATGTCGGTAATGTCGTCGGCAAGGGTTAAATGATAATTGCCCGGCTTTATTAAGGCAAAATAGGCAATGGTCACAATTCTTCGGTCGGGGAATCGATTAATCTTTCCAAAAGCATGAAGTTGCCTCATATAAACCGAAACGCCTGTTCTTTCTTTTAAAATTCTATCAGCTGCAGAATCAATATCCTCATTGTATTGAATGAATCCACCTGGTATGGCCCAGTTGTCGTTATTCTTATCCTCAATTCTTTTAAATAATAAAACTTTAAGTTCGTTGTCTTCAAAACCAAATATTACCGTGTCAATCGATAAGCCTTCAATTGTGTTTTCAAAATTCATATGCAATTGCTTTCTTCTGTTTTTAGTGCAAATATGCGATTTCGCTTTTCATCTTTTTATAAAGCTTTGGCTTAAAAATACATTTAATATTTGGATTGAAATAACAAAAGATCTATGTTTGTGGTCAATATGACCATAAGTTAATGGGCTTTTAATCTTAACGTTTATATGAAAAGAAAAATAATACTTCTGACAGTGATTGTTTTGTTAATAGGATGTAAAAACAAAAATGAAATGAACTATAAAAATCCCAACCTTCCCATTGAAGAACGAGTTAAAGACCTCTTAAAGCAAATGACTTTAGATGAAAAAGTGGCTCAAATGGTCAGTGTTAATACCGAAGTGAAAGACTTGATCGTTTTTAATTCCGATGGAAGTTTTGATATCGAATTAGTAAAAATTGCCTTGCCAAACGGGATAGGACAAATAACGCGGCCAAGTGAAACACGTGGTGGAAGCAGTCAAACTTCTACGCAAGATGCAAAGCCTTTAACGCCCTATGAAAATGCTGTTCTTACCAATACCATACAGAAATATTTTATTGAACAAACCCGCTTGGGCATTCCCGTAATTTTTCACGAAGAATGTTTGCATGGTTTGGCGGCTGCTCATGCCACAAGTTTTCCTCAGCCCATTGCATTGGCGGGAACTTTTAATCCTGAATTGCTCAAAGAAGTGTATCGTATGATTGCCAAAGAAACCCGTTTGAGAGGAGGTCATCAGGCATTAACTCCGGTTGTAGATGTTGCACGTGATCCACGCTGGGGAAGAGTTGAAGAAACCTTTGGAGAAGATACTTATTTAGTAACACAAATGGGAAAGGCTGCTGTGAATGGTTTTCAGGGCGATGGAAGTTTTTCTGACAATGAGCATGTTTTAGCCACCTTAAAACATTTTGTGGGACACGGAGAACCTGTTGGAGGAACCAATACTGCACCTGCAAATTATTCCGAACGTTATTTGCGCGAAGTACATTTGCGTCCGTTTAAAGATTTAATTCAAAACGAAGGGGTAATGAGTCTTATGGCTTCTTACAACGAAGTGGATGGAGTTCCTTCACATGCCAATAAATGGTTACTGAATGATTTGCTGCGTAAAGAATATGGATTTAAAGGCTTTGTGGTGGGTGATTATTATGCCATTCGCGAAATGCATCAACGTGATGGTATTACTGCACACCAAATTGCAAACGATGGGAAACATGCTGCCGAATTGGCCATAAATGCTGGAGTAAATATTGAATTACCCGAACCCGATTGTTACAAGCATATTATTGAATTACTGGATGAAGGTAGAATTGAGGAAGCAAGAATTGATGAATTAGTGGGTGAAATGCTGGCTGTAAAGTTTAAATTAGGTTTGTTCGACAATCCTTATGTAGATCCCAAAAAGGCAGAAGAATTTTGCGGAACAGAAGAAAACAGAGAACTGGCACTTAAGGCTGCTTTACAATCCATTACTCTACTTAAAAATAAGAATAATTGTGTGCCAATTTCCACTGCTAAAAATCAATCCATTGCAGTCATTGGTCCAAATGCCGATCGAAACTTATTGGGGGGCTATAGCGGTACCCCTAATTATTATGTTTCGGTTTTAGAAGGACTAAAAAATGAACTGGGTAGCGATTGTAACATAACATATGCAAAAGGATGCGACATAACAATTGGTGGAAGCTGGGTACAAGATGAAATTGTGTTACCCAATGCAGAAGAAAATCAAAGAAATATAGAAGAGGCAGTTCGAACTGCTAAAAAAGCAGATGTAATAGTACTTGCAATTGGTGGAAACGAACAAACCTCGCGTGAAGCCTGGAGTATTGCACACGAAGGCGACCGTTCTGATCTGGAATTATTTGGTGATCAAAATAAACTGATTGATGCCTTACATGCAACAGGTAAGCCAATAGTTGCCTTGGTTTTTAATGGCCGCCCACTGGCATTTAACAATCTTGTTGAAAAGGCAGATGCTATTTTTGAATGTTGGTATTTGGGGCAGGAAACTGGTGTTGCGGTATCGAAAGTTCTAAGCGGTGAATATAATCCGGGAGGAAAACTACCAATCTCTTTTCCGCGTTCTGTGGGGCATTTGCCAGTTTATTATAGTCACAAACCTACTGCACGAAGAGCATATTTGAAAGACAGTGTTTCAGCTTTATTCCCATTTGGATTTGGACTGAGCTATACCAGCTTTGAGTGCTCTAATTTGCGTATTGCAAAAAGTGAGATGATGGCCAACGAATCGACAAAAGTATGGGTTGATGTAAAAAATACAGGTGAAAGAGTTGGCGATGAGGTTGTTCAACTATATATTCGTGATGAAATAAGCAGTGTTACCCGACCAGTGAAAGAATTGAAAGATTTTGAAAGAATTACCTTAAAGCCAGGTGAAAGCAAAACGGTTGAATTAGATATTACTCCTGATAAACTGAAGTTCTACGATATTAATATGGACTATATTGTTGAACCAGGAGAGTTTAGCATAATGGTTGGGTCTTCATCAATGTATTCAGACCTTCAAACAACTCAATTAACAGTTTTAAAGTAATAAGATTTAAGCGTATAATATGAAACAGAATAACATCAAATTACCTCTCATAAAGCATTTTTTCACCTTGTTATTTGTAATGCTTATTGGCATGTCATCATGCAAACCTGTAATTATAAAAGAGGACTTGAGAATTGAGAACTTACTCAAGCAGATGACCTTAAAAGAGAAAGTTTCACAATTGAATCTTATTACTGCTCTTGACGATAATAATAACGAATTGGATGTAATTGATAAAATTAAAAATGGTGAAGTTGGTCATATCCTAAAAAGCAATGGCGCCCAAAACAACTTAGAATTGCAGAAAATAGCGATTAACCAAAGTCGTTTGGGAATACCAATCATGTTTCACGAAGATGTTATTCACGGGTATAAAACCATTTTTCCTTCTCCAATGGGAGAAGCTTCTTCTTGGAATTTGGAAATGATTGAAAAAACCGCTCATATTGCAGCTATTGAAGCTGCTGCTTCTGGCATTCAACTTACTTATGCTCCCATGGTTGATGTAACACACGATGCACGATGGGGAAGAATTGTTGAAGGTGCTGGTGAAGATCCTTGGCTAGGAAGTGAAATTGCTGCAGCAAGAGTTAGAGGTTTTCAGGGAAAGGATCTTTCAGACTCTTCAACCATAATGGCTTGTGCCAAACACTTTATAGGTTACGGAAATGCTTTGGCAGGTATTGACTATAACATTGGCGAATTTTCAGAGCGTATGCTTCGTGAAACTTATTTGCCACCTTTCAAATCTGCAATCGATGAAGGTGTAGGAAGTGTAATGGTTGCTTATTCTGCCTATAATGGTGTTCCTGCATCTGCTAACAAATGGTTAATAAATCAACTATTACGTGAAGAACTTGGTTTTGATGGAATGGTTATCTCTGATTGGGGCACCATTTCAAATCTTATTAAATCAGGTAATGCAATTAATGAAAATGATGCTGCTCAACAAGCCATTGAAGCAGGAGTAGATCTTGATATGGTTTCAGAGATTTATGTTCATCAAATTGAACAGCTTATTCGCGACGGCTCTGTAGATATAGAACTCATAAATATGGCAGTTCGCAGAGTTTTAAAGGCAAAGTTTGATCTGGGACTTTTTGATAATCCTTATGTTTATTTCGATACTATACGAGAAAAGGAAGTGGTACTTTGTGAGGATCATTTGCTTATTGCTAGGCAAGCAGCAAGAGAAAGCATGGTCTTGCTTAAAAACAATAATCTACTTCCGCTTTCAAAGGAAATTAAAACTATAGCTGTAATCGGTCCATTGGCAAATCGTAAAAAGGACATGATGAGCTGGTGGGGAGCGAATCATTCGCAAGGGAATGAAAATGATGTTGTGACCTTGTTGGAGGGGATTAAAAGTGCTGTGTCGAAACAAACAAAAGTCTTTTACAGTGAAGGCGTTATTCTAAATGGTTTCGAAAAATCAGGAATTAATCTTATTGATGAAGCAGTAGCTGTTGCCCGAAAGGCTGATGTTGTTGTGCTGGCTGTAGGAGAAGAATATTGGATGAGTGGAGAAGGTGCAAGTGTTAGTGAAATTACTTTACCAGGTTCACAAAATGAGTTGATTCAAGCTCTTGCTCGAATTAATAAACCAGTAGTTGCTGTTCTAATCAATGGTCGTCCTTATGATATTCGAACTCCTGTGGCAGAGTTCGATGCTGTTTTAGAGGCATGGCAACCAGGAACAATGGCAGGTCATGCAATTTCTGATTTGCTTTTTGGTGATTATAATCCTTCTGGAAAGCTACCAGTAAGTTATCCTTATAATGGAGGGCAAATCCCCATTTTCTATAATCAGAAGAGAAGTTCTCATGATTTTGAAGGCGTTAATTTAACTGATAGATATAAGAATAACTATCTGGATATTACCACAAAACCCTTGTTCTCATTTGGTTTTGGTTTAAGTTACTCTAAATTCGAATTCTCAAATTTGAGGCTTGAAAAAGACACAATAGGAATGAACGAAACAACTAAAATTTTTGTCGATGTTCAAAATATTAGTGATCGGGCAGGAGAGGAAGTTGTTCAGCTTTATATTCAAGACATGGTGAGTTCTGCAATAAGGCCAGCAAAAGAGTTGAAAGATTTTAGCCGTATATCATTAAAGTCAGGAGAATTAAAGACAGTTGTGTTAGACATTAATCCCGAAAAACTTAAGTTCTATAATTCTGAAATGAATTATGTTCTAGAACCTGGTTATTTTTCAATAATGGTAGGAAATTCATCCCAGAACGAAGATTTATTAGTCAAAACCTTACATGTGAAATAAAATTTAGCCGAGAATTATCAATTAAGTGGTTTAATATAGCGATTTGAGTTTTATCAAATATAGGAAATGATGTTATCTTTCCTCAATCGAAAGTATTGCTATTTTGTATTTTATAACTGATTAAAAATAGAAAAGTAAATCAAGTAAATTAACCTATTAACCATTATGAAATTTCTTCTAACCAGTTTAATGCTATTTTTTTGTTTATTCTCCTATACACAAGAATATTCGTCTTTTATTATAGTGGATCAATTTGGGTATTTGCCCAATTCCCAAAAAATTGCCATTCTAAAAGATCCTCAAGTAGGTTTCGACAGTGAGGAAGTCTATACTCCGGGAAATAGTATTGCACTTGTTAATGCGAATACATTGGAGCAGGTATATAGCGCAGAATCTTCAACATGGAAAAACGGAGCAACCGATGCTTCATCGGGCGATAAGGTTTGGCACTTCGACTTTAGTTCATACACTCAAAACGGAAGGTATTACATACTTGATATAGACAATAATTTACGGTCCTATGAATTTGAAATTTCACCAGCAGTTTATAACGAAGTTTTGAAACATGCGGTTCGTACTTTCTTTTACCAACGTGTTGGCCACGAAAAAGCAGAACAGTTTGCAGGTGTTGAATGGGCCGATGGCGCAAGTCATATGGGTACCTTACAGGATAAAAACTGCAGGAGATTTGATGCAAAGAACGATGCGTCTACCGAAAGAGATGTGAGCGGAGGTTGGTACGATGCGGGCGATTTAAACAAATACACCAGTTGGACTGCTTCCTATGTTATTGAAATGATGTTGGCTTATCTCGAAGTACCTACAGCCTGGGCAGACGATTACAATATTCCTGAATCGGGAAACGGTATTCCTGATTTGTTAGACGAAGCCAAATGGGGAGTTGATCATTTGTTGCGCTTACAAGAACAGGATGGAAGCGTAATCAGTATTGTTGGTGAATCCCATGCAAGTCCTCCGTCGGCTGCAACAGGGCAAAGTTTATATGGAACACCAAATACTTCAGCCACCTTAAACACTGCTGCTGCATTAGCTATCAGTTCAAAGGTATATCGATTGATAGGATTAGAATCCTATGCCGATTCATTACAGAATGCAGCAGTTTTAGCCTGGGAATGGGCCAATGCTAATCCGAATGTATTGTTCAACAATAACGACGATAATTATGGCTCAAGTGGTTTGGGAGCTGGCAGTATGGAAACCGACGATTATGGTCGTTTGACTGCAAAACTAAGGGCTGCGGCTTATTTATTTGATATTACTTCAAATGAAGAGTACAAAGATTTCTTTGAATCGAATTACCTCAATGTGAATCTTTTTCAATGGAATTTTGCCTTTCCTTTTCAAAGCGGTAATCAGGATATGCTTTTGTATTATTCAAATATCGAAAATGCTTCAACTACAGTTGTCAATAAGATAAAGAGTACCTATAAAAATGCAATGAATGGCGGAAGTGAAAATTTTCCGGCACAAACCAGTTTTAAAGATCCATATTTGGCACATATCAAAGATTATGGTTGGGGCTGCAACAGAACAAAATCGGTGAAAGGAAGTATGTTTTTAAATTTGGCATTTTATGATGTGGATAAAGATAAAAGCGAAGAAGCATATGAAGCTGCTGAAGGCTATATTCATTATATCCATGGCGTAAATCCTTTGAACATGGTTTATTTGTCGAACATGTATAAATACGGTGCTGAAAATGGAGTGAATGAATTCTACCATACATGGTTTTCCAATGGAAGTGCAAAATGGGATCGAGTAGGCGAGTCAACTTATGGTCCTGCTCCTGGTTTTCTTACCGGTGGAGCAAACCCTGGATATGATTGGGATGGTTGTTGTCCTAGTGGTTGTGGATCCGCAAACAATAATTCAGTTTGTACTGCTGAATCGATTTCTCCTCCAAAAGGACAGCCAGATCAGAAATCCTACAAAGACTTTAACACGAGTTGGCCATTGAACTCTTGGAGTGTGACAGAAAATAGCTGTGGATATCAAATTGCTTACATTCGCTTGCTTTCAAAATTTGTAAATATAAATAAAGATTGTAATGGCGATGAAGACGGTTCTGCTAGTATCGACGTTTGTGGAAATTGTACCGGAGGAAATACCGGCATTGAACCAATTACTAATGCTGAGAATTGTAATTCAATTCCAGATAGTAATCCGCAATTAAAAGAATTATTAGGATTAAGCCTGTTTCCAAATCCAGTAAATAATGAATTAATAATTAAGGTTGAATACGAAAATTGTGACTTAAAATTATACGATTCGAAGGGAGCTTTACTGCTTGAAACTTGTGTCGATAAAAAATCAATAATAGATGTAAGCTATTTTAAACCCGGAATATTTACAGTAAAAGTATCTTCTGAATTGGGTGATTATACTCAGAGTTTCATTAAGAAATAGCTATTTATGTATAAGTATATTTTGTTTTTATTTATTCCTATTCTATTCAATTCAACACTACTTGCTCAAGAAAAAGTTGTATTCATTAAAAACGATACTTTTAAAGCTGGCTTTCTGCCAGATGTTGGGGGGCGGATGGTTTTCTTTTCTATGAATGGAGAAGAAAATTTTCTCTATTCTGACGATAAATATTGGAATGAATCCGAAACCGAAAGAATAGAGCCATCACTAAATGCACCTTTTAAAGAATATAACGGTTTAACTACTTGGCTTGGACCTCAAAGTGAATGGTGGAATCATCAGAATAGTATTGAATCGAAAAAAGGCGATGTTTGGCCACCTGATCCATGGTTGATTTATGGCGATTACAAGATAGTTGAGAAAACTGCATTGAAACTTGTGTTTGAAGGACCTGACAGCCCTATAAGCGGAGTTAAACTTACCAAATTGTTTGAATTAAATGGGAATCAATTGCACATAACAACTACAGCTAAAAATATACGCACTACAAATGTAAGCTGGGATTTATGGTCGAATGCTCGTTTTGGGGCATTTACAAATTTTAAGGTTCCTGTTGATGATGATGGTGTACTTAGAGTTGTTGCCAATGAAAATGACTCGCTGGATAAAGTGAAATACGAAGTGAAAGAGGGATCTTTTGTATTTTATCCTGAAATGCCTTCGGCCGGAAAGAAGAAACGTATTTCAAAAGCTTTTCTTTATCCTAAAGAAGGTCGAATTGTTGCCAGTACTGAAACGCTACAACTTACCATAGAATTTGATAAAGTACCTTTTAATGAGATCCATCCTGAGCAGGCATTGGTTGAGGTATACAACTGTATTTCAGTTGATGGTTCAGCCGATATTTTGGAGCTGGAGCATCATTCAGCCTATACACATTTAGAGCCTGGTGAAAGCATGAGTCTTAAAGAGGTTTGGACTTTGAAAGCAGTTAACTAGTTTGATGTTTTTTGTATAAACTCCGAAGGTGATTTTTTATAAAATTTCTTAAAAACCCGACTAAAATATTTTGGATCGTTAAAGCCAGTAGCGTATGCTATTTCACTAATTTGAAGTTCTCCTTTTTTAAGCAATTCTACCGATTTCTTTAGTCGGTACACATTAATAAAATCATTGGCTGAAAAGTTAGTTATAGCTTTCAGTTTTTTATACAACTGACTACGACTTACAAACATTACTGATGCAAAATGATCAACATCGAAGGTCGAATCTGTATAATACTTCTCAACCACAGTATTTACTTTCTCAAAGAATTGATTATCGAGTGTTGAGGTAGTTATTTCGTTTGTATTTACTTCCTCAAGCGAGCTGAATTTATTACGTAGCTTTTTACGATTTTCAATTAAGCCATTAACTTTGGCAATTACTATTTCAATACTAAATGGTTTTGAAATGTAGTCATCGGCACCGTATTCCAAGCCTTCAACAAAGTCTTCAACTTTTCCTTTTGCAGTTAATAATATAATAGGTATGTGGCTGGTGTATAGGTTATTTTTGATTTTTTTGCAGAACTCTAAACCATTCATTTCTGGCATCATTATGTCGCTAATTATAAGGGCTGGTTCAAGTTCTTTAGCCATTTCGTAACCAACACGGCCGTTTTCGGCTTCGTAAACTTTATAGTATTGCGACAAACTTGAGCAAATGAATGAACGCATATCATGATTATCTTCAATTACTAAAATATTCTCAATTAATGATTCGTTTGTTGCAACATTAATAGGCGCAGGTGTTTTAATCTGATCATATAGAATTGCCACTTTATTTTTGATATTTGATTCAAAGGTTTGACCAGTTGTGTCAATCTCGTGATCGGCAAAGAATTGCTTGTTCACCGGAATTTGAATAATGAATGTGCTTCCTTCACCCGGTTTGCTTTCTACATGAATGGTTCCATACATTATATCTAACAAACTTTTAACAAGAGACAAACCTATGCCTGTTCCTCTGTTTACATGGCTTTTCGATTCGGTAACTTGATAAAATCTGTCGTACAATTTTCCAATTTCTTTTTCTGGAATTCCAATTCCTTCGTCTTTTATAGAAATTTTAAGAAAATCGTTTTCATTCCTTTTGAAATTGGTGGCAGTAAGTGTAATATTCTTTTGTTCCGGAGTAAATTTGAATGCGTTGGAAAGTAAGTTATACATTACGTTTTCCATTTTCTCTTTATCGATCCATGCAACGTTATTCACCTCTATTTTATTGGTAAAGGTAATGTTGTTTTTGGTGGCTAAGGTTTGGAATGAAGCACAAATTTCTTGTAAAAACGATTTTGTATCGGTTAATTCAACTTGTAATTCCTGGTTCCCCGTTTCAATTTTACGAATTTCCAATAACTGGTTAATCAGCATTAGTAATCGGTTCGCATTTCTATTAATAATTTTTACAATGTTGCCTGTTTCTTGGTCGTTCTTGAATTTGTCAAGTAAACGTTCAAGCGGTGAAATAATAAGAGTAAGTGGGGTTCTGAATTCGTGCGAAATGTTGGTGAAAAAACGCAATTGTTGCTGATTGATATCTTTCACTTTATTGTTAAGCAAGATCAGTTCGTCGCGCTGATTCAGAATTTCATTGTTCTTATTTTCCAGTTCTTCTTTTTGCTGTTCAATTTGCTTCTGACGACGTTCTAACTGATGGTTACTATCCATTAGTTCCGATGCTTGATTTTCCAGAATTATGTTCTGATCTTCAATTTTCTTTGTTCTTATTTTTACCTTCTGCTCTAATAGTTTTTTCTGTTGAATTATTCTGCGCATTTGCAGTTGAATCAAGAAGAAGGTAAGCATCAAAACCGTAACAATTAATAATATTCGGAACCATTGTGTCCTCCAAAATGGTGGAGTAATAATAAGGGTTACAATTGTTGGTTTTTCATTCCAAATGCCATCGCAATTCGATGCTTTAATCATTAATTGATAGGTTCCTCCCGATAGGTTGCTGTAGTTGGCAAAACGGCGTTCTGCAGGTACGGTAATCCAGTCTTTGTCAATTTCTGTCAACATATAGGAGAAGCTGGCCTTTTCTGGTAAGTAATAATCAAAAGCTGAAAAGTCGAACGATATATTATTGTCACGATAGGTCAGTTGTATAGTGTCTGATGTGTAGATTGGTTTGTTTATCACAACCTTATCGTGGAACTTTTGTTGAGGAAATACTTCTTTATTAAAAATTGTGAACTTTGTAATTTTGGGTGTTGGAATGTACTGATAGGTAAGAATATTTTCAGGTTTGAAGTAATTAAGTCCTTCTGTTCCGCCAAAGTATAATTCACCATCGGCACTTTTGTAGGAAGCCGACCAATAAAACTGATTATTCAATAATCCATCTTGCTTAAAAAAGTTACGAAAGGTAGTCGACTTGGTATCAAACATTGATAAGCCAAAGTCAGTACTAAACCACATGTTATTATTCTGATCTTCTTGTATTCCATAAATCACATTGTTCGATAATCCGTCGGCTTGCGAATAATTTTTACAAAATAATCCGCCATTTATGTCAACTGTACATTTTGCAACACCATTTCCATAAGTTCCCACCCAAATGTTTCCTGCTTTATCTTCAGTTAATGCAATTATATAATCGCCAGGAAGTGGATTGGTAGAAATAGTTTTGCTGTTGAAGAATTGTATCTGATTTATTTCAAATGATTGTTGTGTAGTATTTCGAATAGAGTTTGCTGGAAAACGGAACAATCCATTTCTCGTACCTAACCAATAATAGCCTTTAGAATCCAATAAAATGCACCCAATTTCAGAAAGTTGAGGAATGCTATCGTTGCTAATGGTAAGGGTTGTAAATTTATGTGTTTTATAGTCAAGGGTAGATAATCCACCCTCGGTTCCGATTAACAAAAATCCTCGGTTGTCGTTCACCATTGATGATACAAAATAGTTAACAATTTCATTTCTATATCCAGGTGTTGTGTTCGTTATTGGTTTTACGGTAGTTTTTCCTTTGGATGTTGATATGGAATTTAATCCACCTCCCCAAGTTCCCACCCATAGGTTCCCATCATCGCCACGCACAATTGATGTAACATAATCGCTACTTAATGTTGATGGGTTTAAAGCATCATTCTTAATATGAGAAAATTTTCCGGTTTTTAAGTTTAGTTTATTTAATCCGCCACCAGCTGTTCCAACCCATAAAGCTTCCTTTTCTTTTAAGATAGAATTGATGGTGTTTTCATTTAAACTGTTGGAATTATTCGGATCATAAGTATAAAAATCGAATTGGTTTTGGAAAACATTAAACTTGTTAATACCTCCTTTTTCTGTTCCTATCCAAACGTTTCCAGTTTCGTCACTGAATAATGTACTTACAAATTGATTGTTCAGTCTGAAGTTTTCAGGACCTTCTTCTGGTAAAGAATAAAACTTACCAGAGTAGGTATCAAATATTTGCAGACCACCTAACGATCCTACTAAAATAGTACCGTTAGCATCTTCTATTACTTTGTGTACTATGTTATGGGCTATTGAATTTTTGTTGGTTGAACTATACAAAAAATATTCTGGTAGTAATGTATTGTGCCAAATAACGGCCATTCCATAAAAGGTTGTAATGTACAAATCGTTATTCTGACTTTCGTAAATGTCAAAAACATAAGTGTTTTGAGGTAAGTTTCTTCCATTTTCTTCACTCACGAATACACTGTTCTTGGAGTCGAAATACAAAGCCTCATTAGGGGTTCCAATGTACAATTTATTATTTCGAGAGAGGTATACTGTATTTATAGTATTGTTGGTTAAGGTGCTGTTCTCTAGTGTGAAATGTTGTTTTAGTTTGTAGCTATGTGCCGCTTGTCGAACTAATAAGTATATACCAGCGTTTGTTGTGCCAATCCAAAGTTCATTTTTGTTTGAAACAATGGAGGATACTTTGCTGATTTGTTCCGATATGCTATCGCAGGTGAATTTTACAATATGACCTTTCTGCGGATCGAAATACGATAAGCCATTAGAGGAACCAATCCAAAGTAAGTTATCTTCACCGGGCTCAATAGAGCTAATCATATTATCGGGCAGGGCATTGTTTAGGTTTTCATCCGATTTAAACGATTCAAAAGAATACCCGTCGAAACGGCTTATACCGTTGTTGGTTCCAAACCACATAAAACCATACGCATCTTTTGCAATTGAATTTATGGTGTTTTGTGGCAATCCGTCTTCAATTAATAAATATTGAAAACGATAATTCAACGGTTTTTGTGCAAATATTGAAAGTTGAAGTAGTACTCCTAAAATGAAAAATCCCGATTTTAAACTATCTGTCTTCATTTGTCTTGTTCTTATTTTAAACTTCAAGTTAGCAATTCTTTCGATCTATGGCCAACTGTAAAATTGTGTTTTCTGTGTTTATCACCTATCTCAGTGAGTTTAAAAATAGAAAAAATAGGAATGGGTAATTTTTTATTACACTGTTATAATTAGTTGTCCGTTTCAAAAAACTAATATTCAACCCTATTCGCTACTTTGTTGATTTCATGACCAAAAAATATGGTCAAAGCATGAAAACAATTTTTACAACACAAAGTCTGCTCAACCTTAATTTGGGCAGACTCTGTATAAATCATGTTAATTAGTCTGATAAATAGTAACTCTTATATGAAATTTATCTTTACCAGATATCAATACTATTTTTTCTTTTTGCCCCAATAGGTTGCGTTTAGATTTTTTTCAGTTCCGGCATATACAAATGTTATATGGCGTGGGGAAGCTTCCCAATCAACTTCACGTTCAACACAAACAACAACGTTGCCTAGTGTAAGTTGCTTTTTTGCAGTATTGTAACTCCAAATGCCTGTTAGTGCTCCCGACATTGAGCCATCAGCATTGAGGTTTAGGGTAGTGGCAGCATCTTGTTGGGCATATTTGTATTTTAAGTTAATGTGTTCCCAAGCTCCTACCAGTGAGTCTTTGCTTATAGTCCCATAATCTGGAACAGCAGCGTAACGTTCGGGCAATGCTATTGGCCACAGGTTGTCGGGTTCGCTCTCAGAAGCTGGGCACCATACAATGCGGCGCACATGGCCCATCATAAGGGCGTTGGAATATGCGTTGCCATTAACGTTGGCAGGCAATCGTCCCTGCGACATGTAAAACCATTCGTTGGTATTTTCCTTTTGGAAGATACAGCAGTGTGAAATGCCCACCCATCCGTTGCTCAGATTGAATTTGTAAGGGTGGGTTACAATAGGGTAGCAGTCGCCGCGTCCGTTGGTGAAGTTGCGCCCGGTAATATCAAGGTATGGACCTTCGATGTTTGTGCTTCTGACCACTCGAGTATTGTAAGGTATGTCGAGGCCATCGTAAGCCATGAATAAGTAGTAATAACCATCCTTGTATATAATTTCAGGAGCTTCGCTGCCTTGCCAACGCGCCCCAGCTGTACGAGTGCCAATTCTAATACCATAACGAGCAGATAACTCGCTTGCACTGTTTGCGTATGGCTCACCTAGATCATTGAGAGCTTTACCAGTTGTTTCATCTACCTGCAATAGTGCGTAGCCGCTATGCCACGAGCCATATATCAAATAATGCTTCCCCTCAGGTGATACTATATAAGTTGGGTCGATAGCGTTATAGTAGAAATAGGCGTCCCAATTCGATAAACTGGAGCGACTGTAGTTTGTGCCACGATCTGATGATGAACTGGTAACGAAACCTTTGTCGGTCCATACAGCTCCGGCGGGATCGGTCGATTCGCACATGCCAATAAAGGCGCGTTCTGTCCAGCTACCATCAAAATTGGCTGCTGTATTGGCTTTGCCGGTTTTGATGTAGTTATCGATAACTATGCAATAGTACATACGCAAGATCTCTTTTCCTCCAACATTGACCCGACGAACTACAGGCGCCCAGTAACCGTAATTTATTTTGTCTTTGGCAATAGCATCGAGACCCATGCGCGAACGAATGGCGTTGAGCGAGTCGGCGACCCAAGTTGGAGCATCATAAAAAGGTCCACCGACCCATTCCCAATTCACCAAATCGGTTGAACGTTTTCCTTGAAAATGGCCATGTCCAGCTGCCTCATTACCATACGAGGCATCGGTGCCGTACATGTAATAATAACCATTGAAGAAGGCAACAGAAGGGTCGTGAACGTTGGCCAGATTCCACTGGTTTAGGTTTCCCCATGAGGCTATCGATGAATAGTCGTCAGCATAAGTTGGAATGGTGAAATTTGTAACAGGGTCAGTTTCCTCCTTATCCTTTGTTGTAATACCTGTTGGTTCTAAATCATCGTCATTGCACCCAACCAATGATAGAGCAATTATGCTGATAGCTAAAATCAATAAATACTTAAATCTCATGTATATTATACTTTTAAAAAGTTCTACTACAAATTTAGTGAGGAATTGCCGAATATAATCCTATTGTAAATAAGGTTGAGTTTTAGGTTAATATTAAGCGGAATCTCTGCCTCAATCTTAACCTTAATCTCTGGCCTAATACTTTCAAAGGTGATTTTATTA
>JAQIBQ010000021.1 GCA_027859005.1 Prolixibacteraceae bacterium
GCATAAACTACTGCAAGTGTATAGCAACAATAACACCTCTATTGTTGGTACTACTATTTCGGGAAGAGACCTGCCTATTGAGGGAATAGAGCAAAGTGTGGGCTTATATATTAACACCTAGCCTTTAATTGTTGAGTGGGAAAACAACAACTCTATCGTAGAGCAGCTGCAACAAATACAAAACAAAATTACAGACATCAACACCCATAGTTTTGTCGAACTTGCGAAACTGCAAAAAAATGGAGAACGATTATTCCACAGTTTATTTGTATTCGAAAACTACCCCGCTCCCGAAGCCAATAAGTATATCAGTAATATTCAGATTCGTAAATCGGTAGAAAAAATAGATTACCCGCTGAGTATTCTCGCTTTCGATTTTGAACAAACCCTGACCATTACACTGCAATACGATGAAGTGTATTTATCAAAACAAAAAGCACTAAAGCATACTAAAACATTAGAGCGCATCCTCTCTCAAATCATTGAGGCTCCGCAACTAAACCACAATAAGATTACACTTATTGATAAAGAACAATACAATACCATTATCAATGCATGGAATCAAACCCGGAAAGAATTCCCTGAAAATAAAACACTGCAAATCGCTTTCGAAGAGCAGGTAAATAAGACACCTCACAGCACGGCTCTTGTGTTCGATGGAAAGAAACTCTCCTACCAGGAACTGAATCAGAAAAGCAACCAGTTAGCCCGTCGTATTAGAAAACAATATCAGCTAAAAACGGAGTCTACACTTACTCCGGACACTCTTATTGCTTTATACCTTGATAGAGGGCTGGAGATGGTAGTGGGTATACTCGCCGTTTTGAAAGCTGGGGGGGCATATGTGCCGATGGATATGAACTATCCAAAAGAAAGAATTGACTTTATGCTGGAAGATACCAAAGCGGAAATCATTCTTTCACAAAAAAGCATTGTCGATAACAACAACAACAACAATACACTTCCGATTGAGAAGATAATTACCATTGATTTAAATAGCAATATTTACACCAACGAGGAGGACACGAACCTTAAACAATGCAGTGCTGCCAACGATTTGGCATACGTTATTTATACCTCGGGAACCACAGGAAAACCTAAAGGGGTGATGATTGAGCATAAAGGGGTAATCAATTTAATCCAAAATGAAGAATCATTAGTTGTTGTTTTACATGCTGATAAAATACTACAATTTGCATCCTATGTGTTTGATGCTTCTGTATTTGAAATATTTATTGCCATAACTAATGGTGGTGAATTACATATTACACCAAATGAAATAAGGCAAGATGCGACTTTACTATGCGAATATATTGACGATAATAACATAAACACAGCTTTAATACCACCAACAATAGTAAGTAGAATGCCTTATAAGAAGTTATCAAATTTTTCCACGTTAATCGTAGGTGGTGAAGCTTGTTCTGAAAAACTAATGCAACAATGGAATAAAGACAGAATATTAATAAATGCATACGGACCTACTGAAGATACTGTTTGCGCAACCATGCACAAATATGCTAATAATGACAACCATACAAATATAGGCAAGCCTATTAGCAATAATAAAGCATATATTCTTAACACATTCAACTCTCCTGTCCCTATAGGAGTGGCTGGCGAATTACACATTGGTGGCGCCGGCCTTGCTCGTGGCTATTTATACAGACCCGAGTTAACCCAAGAATGCTTTATTTCAAATCCTTTTGCAACTGAAACCGATATACAAAACGGATACAACAAACTCTATAAAACTGGCGATCTGGTGAAATGGTTACCCAATGGCGATTTAGAATTTATTGGGCGTAACGATGACCAGATTAAAATTCGTGGGTTTAGAATTGAATTGGGCGAAATTGAACATGCCCTATCACAGGTACAAGGGATTAAACAATGTACTATACTGGCCAAAGAAAGGACAAATGATTCGGGGACGACAAAATTCTTAGCGGCCTATTATGTCCCTAATACCTTAGACTCCCTATCTCACGATGAAATACTCGATAAACTGGCTCTGCTCCTACCGGTATACATGGTGCCAAGTATACTTATTGAGCTTGAGAAGTTCCCCCTTACCATTAATGGTAAACTGGATAAAAAGGCACTGCCCGAACCTAACTTCACCTCATCGCAAAGCGACTTCACACCTGCTGCAAACCAAATACAACAACAAATTTGCGATATATGGAAAGAGGTACTCGGAATTGAAAAGGTTGGGATAACCGAAAACTTCTTTAGAATTGGAGGTAATTCGATTCTTGCCATTCAGGTGTCTCACCGAATGAGCAAATTTTTAGATCGCGAAATAAATGTCGCAAATATCTTTAATTATAAAACGATACTACAAATTCTCAATCATAGTATTGATAAAATACAAATTAAAATACCTAGGCTTGATTCAGATCAAGCTATCTTATCTTTTTCCCAAGAACGTCTTTGGTTTATTGAGCAGTACGAAAAAGGCACAAATGCATATCATATTCCTGCTGTTTTAGAATTGAATGTAGATACTGATGTTAAAGGTATTGTATATGCTCTGAAAAAAATTGTAGCGCGACATGAAATTCTAAGAAGTACCATTAAATATGAAGAAAATAAAGAGTACAACATCCAAAAAGTCCATAACGAACCTTTGCTCGTTGAAGAGCTGCAACTGACATTTAATGAAAATTACAAAGCGATTATCAAAAAAGATATCAATACTCCTTTCGACTTAAAAAATGAATATCCAATAAAAGCAAAAATATATACGATCATTTCTGAAAATGACAGTTCTAAAAATAAAACACTTTTGCTTGTTAACACCCACCATATCGCTAGCGATGGTTGGTCAATGGATATTTTCCAAAAAGAACTATTCTCCTATTACAATGCATATAGTAAGAACAACAAAAGTTTTAACCTTCCTCCTTTAGAAATTCACTATAAAGATTTTGCTTCCTGGGAGAGATCGTACTTGACAGGTGACACCTTACAAAAACAATTAAACTACTGGAAAAATAAATTAAACGATTACCAAACTCTTGAACTACCTACTGACTTTGTAAGACCAGCTCAGATAAATTATGCGGGGGACATCTATGGATTTACCTTGGATAAAAACCTTAGCAAAGAACTAAGGAAAATTGCAAAGAAACATGCAACAACATTACATTGTGTATTATTAAGCGGTCTGCATATTCTCTTAAATAAATACACAGGACAAGATGATATAGTTATTGGCAGCCCTTTTGCAAACAGACATCACAGTCAAACCAAAGATCTAATTGGATTTTTTGTAAATACACAAGCAAATAGAGCTCTTCTTTCCAATACGCAAACTTATAATGAATTAATACAACAAGTACACCACGACCAAATTGAAGCACAACAATACCAAGACCTTCCTTTTGAAAAACTAGTTGACGAGTTAGGAGTAACAAGGGATACTTCCAGACATCCAATATTTCAAATAACTTTTGCTGTACAAAATTTTGGAAATAATAAAAATGAAAGTCAACAACAAAAAAACTTTTTAAAACCATTCATTTGGGATAAGGCATATGAAATAGAAAAATTTGATTTATCGATATTTATTGATGACAGCCATGATGAATTAATTGGACAGTTAAGTTATGCGACTAGTTTATTTAATAGAAACACAATTAGCAGACTCTACAAGCATTTACATCAATTACTTAAGGGGCTTGTTGAGAATCCTACTCTACCCTACAGTCAAATTGGTCTACTTGATGCAAATGAATACAATACAATTATTCACCAATGGAACAAAACAACAAAAAAGATCCCTCGAAATAAAACCATATATCTTGCTTTTGAAGAGCAAGTTTTTGAAACTCCGGAAGCAACAGCTGTTGTTTTTGAAAACAAACAACTGACATACAGACAGCTAAATGAAAAAAGCAACCAACTAGCCCGTCATATTAGAAAACAACATGAACTAAAAACGGGGTCAGCGCTTACTCCAGACACCTTTATTGCTTTATTTCTTGCTAGAGGGCTTGAAATGATCGTAGGTATACTTGCCGTTCTTAAGGCTGGGGGGGCATATGTGCCGATGGATATACATTATCCAAAAGAAAGAATTGACTTTATGCTGGAAGATACCAAAGCACAAATCATTCTTTCACAAAAAAGTATTGTCGACAACAACAATAGCACACTTCCTCTTGATAAAGTTATTACCATTGATCTAGATAGTAACAGTTACACCAACGAGGAAACCTATAATCTTGATAAGTACTGTACTGCAAAAGATTTAGCATACGTAATCTATACCTCGGGGACTACAGGGAAACCTAAAGGGGTAATGGTAGAGCATTACAGTGTAATGAATTTAATAACAGATTTACAAGATAAATACTCGATTGATTCTTCAGAAAACATTCTTCTTTTTGCGAATTACATTTTTGATGCTTCGGTTGAGCAAATGTATCTGTCCTTGTTATCGGGTAGTTCATTATTTATAACAAATAACGCAGCAATCGAAAATAGTATTGATTTCGAAAACTTTATTAACACAAACAAAATTACACATTTACACGCAACTCCTTCGTATTTAAACAATATTGATCCAGCAATAATTAGTAATTGCAACAGAATAATTTTTGGTGCAGAATATTTAAATAAAAAACTATTCGAAAACTATAAAAAGCATATTCCTATAGTTATTAACGAATATGGCCCAACAGAAACAACTATAACAACTCTTGTATCAATAAATAATCATTTGCTCAATAAGGCAAGTATACAAAATACAAGTGCCTACATTCTCGACCTACAAAACTCTCCTGTTCCTATAGGAGTGGCTGGCGAATTACACATTGGTGGTGCAGGCCTTGCCCGTGGCTATTTAAACAGACCCGAATTAACCCAAGAACGCTTTATTATAAATCCGTTTGCTACTGAAAACGATGTACAAAACGGATACACCAAACTCTATAAAACTGGCGACCTTGTGAAATGGCTACCCAACGGTAATTTAGAATACATTGGGCGTAACGATGAGCAAATTAAAATTCGTGGTTTTAGAATTGAATTGGGTGAAATTGAAAATGCTTTATCAAGCCTCAACGAAATTTCAGCAAATACGGTTATTGTACGAGAAGATGATAAGGGTAACAAACAACTTGTAGCTTACATAGTTCCAGACAGCAATATAAGTCTGGATAAAAGCAACATACGCAAACAATTATTGAATATTTTACCAGATTATATGGTGCCGTCATTATTAATTATAATGTCTGCATTACCTATGACTATAAATGGTAAATTAGATAAAAAAGCATTACCCGATCCGGTAATTAGAACAGAAAATAGCGACAAAGCACAAAAACCTCAAACCGCTATTGAAAAACAACTGGTAATTATTTGGGAAGAAATTTTAAATATTGAAAATATAGGTATACATGACAACTTTTTTGAGTTGGGAGGCCATTCTCTATTAACAATAGCATTAATATCAAAAATCAACAAGCGTTACAAAAATAAAATATCTGTTTCAATTATATTCCAATACCAAACAATTAAGCAACTTTCAGAATATTTAGAATCAAGTATAAGCTACGAATGGACTCCAATTGTACCTATTCAAAAAGAAGGAAATATGCCTCCTATTTATTTAATTTCAGGCATAACCATGGATGCTTCTACAATGCAACCCTTATCCAAACATTTTAATAAAAATCAAGTTGTTTTTGGATTAGAATATGCTGGTTTAGATTACGGAACTACTGCAATGGGATCGATTGAAGAAATAGCATCTTCTAACTTAGAAGCATTACATAAAATAAAAGCGACTCCGCCATATATATTCTGTGGTTATTCTTTTGGTGGTATGGTAGCATTTGAAATGGCAAAACAACTTTTAGCACTTGGCGAAACACAAGTATCAATTATATTGATA